>NZ_JBHWZY010000037.1:0-16592 GCF_042727815.1 Nocardia sp. NPDC060220 | reverse complement strand
CCACCCGGCACAACATCTCCCAGCTCGACGAGTTCAAGGCCATCGCCGACAAGTACGGCGCCACCTTGCGACTCACCCGCCTTCGTCCCTCGGGTCGCGGCGCGGACGTGTGGGACGAGTTGCACCCGCTGCCCGAACAGCAGCGCGAGCTCTACGACTGGCTCGTCCGCAACGGCGAGGGGGTCCTCACCGGCGACTCGTTCTTCCACCTGTCCGCATTCGGCTCGGCGCTACCGGGTTTGAACATGTGCGGTGCGGGCCGGGTGGTCTGTCTGGTCGATCCGGTCGGTGACGTCTACGCCTGTCCGTTCGCCATCCATGACCGCTTCAAGGCCGGAAACATCGTCGCCGACGGTGGTTTCGAGGCGGTCTGGACCGATTCGGAACTCTTCGCCGAACTGCGCGAACCGGTCGACGGTGGCGCGTGCACCAAGTGCTCGCACTACGACTCGTGCCGTGGTGGTTGCATGGCCGCGAAGTTCTTCACCGGCCTGCCCGCCAACGGACCGGACCCGGAATGCGTTCAGGGCTATGGCGAAGCGGCGCTGTCGGCGCCGGGACGCACCATTCCGCGCCCCGCCGTCGACCACTCGCGCCCGGTTCGCAGCCGAACCAGGGTGTCGCTGCCACTGACCGTGAAGCGGCCACCGGCCAAGGCGTGCAACGAGAGTCCGCTCGGCTGAGCCCATCCCGGTTGCCGGAAGTGCGCTGCCGATCTTGTTGACGCGTCAGGCAACCGGTCACAGCCGTATTTCGGACAGACTTTGGTCCTTTTTTGTGGGGTGATGATGTCTGCGGGGCCAACTGCGAATAGCATGCGAGGAATGCGCCATGATCGTCTGCCCGACGGCTTCGGGGTACGGATCGATCCACGGGTACGCGCATTTTCCGGGGGTCGGATCCTGATCGGAGGATCGCCCGCACGGATGCTGCGCTTGGCCCCGGAGGCCGCCGAGTTGATCGGCGACGGATACCTGGAGGTGACCGACACCAAGTCCGCGATCGTCGCGCGCCGACTGCTCGATTCCGGCGTGGCCAACCCGCGCCCGCGGCTCGAACCATCCCTCGACGACGTCACCGTGGTCATCCCGCTCTACAACAACGCCGACGGGCTGTTACGGCTGCTGGCAGTGCTGCGTGGGCACAATGTGATCGTCGTCGACGACGGCTCCGACGAGCCGGTCCGCATCCCGCCACGGCCGGGCCGCGGTCAGGTGACGGTGCTGCGGCACGAGAGCCCGCTCGGCCCCGCCGCCGCCCGTAATGCCGGATTGCAGGCGGCGACAACGGGCTTCGTGGCGTTCCTGGACTCCGATGTGGTGCCACGCAGCGGATGGCTCGAGGTCATGCTCGGACATTTCAGCGATCCGCAGGTCGCGCTGGTCGCGCCGCGCATCGTGGCCCTGGATTCCGAATCCAACGCGCTCGCTCGCTACGAACACACTCGCTCCTCACTCGACCTCGGCCGGCGCGAATCGGCGGTGCACGCCCGCGGCATCGTGTCCTACGTGCCCAGCGCGGCGCTGCTGGCCAGGCGCGCGGCGCTGCTCGGCGAGGGTGGATTCGACGAATCGATGCAGGTGGCCGAAGACGTCGACCTGTGCTGGCGCCTCGAACGCGCGGGCTGGCGGTTGCGCTACGAGCCCGCCGCGCACGTCGCCCACGATCACCGGGTCGCCTTCCGCGCCTGGTTCGGGCGAAAGCTGTTCTACGGCACGGGCGCGGCACCGCTCGGGAAACGGCACTCGGGCTTGGTCTCGCCGCTGTCGGTGCCGACCTGGACCGTGCTGGCCAGTCTGCTGTTCGCGACACTGTCGAAATGGGGTCTGCTCGGCGGACTCGTCACTCTGGCGACGGCCCTGGTCCGCCTGCGCCGGGTCTTCACCGAACTGGACAACCCGACCCGGATCGCGGCGGTCTACCTCGCGCGCGGTTACTTCGCCGGGATGTGGCGACTGGCTTCGGCGATGTGCCGGGACTATTGGCCGGTGACGCTCCTGGCGGTGATCGCGTCGAGCCGGATCCGCAAGATCGCCATCACGATGGCACTCGCCGACGGTCTCGCCGACTGGTTCACCCATCGCGACTCGGGCGGGCTCGACCCGGTCCGCTATGTGGCCTACAAGCGTCTCGACGACGTGGCCTACGGCACGGGCCTGTGGCTCGGCGTCATCCGGGCGCGCAGTTTCGAAGCGCTCAAGCCGAGCGTGCCGCCCCGCTGAAGCCGACTGCGTGACGAGCACTCTCATCGTCGGAGCCGGGTCGGCGGGTTGCGTGCTCGCCGCGCGGCTCAGCGCCGATCCGGCGCGTTCGGTGCGCGTCATCGAAGCCGGACCGGTTTTCCCTGCGCTGGAGGAGCTGCCCGTCGAACTGCTCGACCCAGGTCATCTCCCGGTCGGCCCCGAGTCTCGACTGGTGTGGCGGTATCCGGGAAATCTGGTGCGAGGCAAGCTGATCGGTGGCTCCGGTGCGATCAACGGCAGCTACTTCATCCGCCCACCCGCCGACGACTTCGCCGCCTGGAGCGTGGTGGCGGGCCCGCGCTGGTCGTTCGAATCGGTCCTTCCGGTGTTCTGCGCTCTGGAAGACGATGCGGATTTCGGCGCTGTGCCCGGTCACGGAATCGGCGGCCCGATCCCGATTTCACGAACCAGCGACCCCACCGAGTTCAGCGTCGAATTCGCGCAACAGTGCGTGGCAGCGGGATTCACCGAAATCCCCGATCTCAACGCACCGTCCGCAGATACCGGTGCGGGATTCGGGCGCGTGCCGTTGGCGATATCGCGAGGCCGCCGCGCCGGGCCCGCGATCACCCATCTCTTTCCCGCGCTCCACCGAAGCAATCTGATCCTCACCGGCGAAACAATGGTGACTCGGCTATTACTGCGGGGCACCCGGGTAATCGGTGTGGAGTGGGCCCGCGGGCGAGAACGCGGGACGACGTATGCCGACGAGGTGGTGTTGTGCGCGGGTGCGGTGGAGTCGGCCGCGCTGCTGATCAGATCCGGGATCGGCCCCGAACCGCTGCTGCGCTCGCTCGGTGTTCCGGTGCTGCGACCCGCTCCGGTGGGCGCGTGGTGCACCGATCATCCGGAGATCGGCATCGAATTCGCCGGTGCGCAACCCGCGTGGTCGACCGTCGCGCTCGAATACGTCCTCGAAATGGACGACCTGGAACTACGTCCGTACACCGCGATGTTCACGCCGGGTCTTCGCCGGGTGGGGGTCGCCCTGATGCGTCCCGAGTCGACCGGCGAGCTGACCCTGGTTTCGACTGATCCGGCTGTCGCAGCCCGCGTCGACCACCGTTATCTCCGCGCCGAGCAGGACCGAGCCCGGTTGCGCGAGGCAGTGGCACTCACGGCGGATCTCCTGGGTCGGCGAATCGGACCCGTCGACGACTCCTGGCTGCGCGCCAACCTCGGCACGTCTCAACATCTTTCCGGTACCTGTCGCATGGGCCCCGCGGGGGACGAGCGCGCGGTGGTCGACGAACAGGGGCGTGTGCACGGCATCGAGGCACTGACGGTGGCCGATCTGTCGGTCGTCCCGGTCCCGCTGCGGCGCGGTCCACAGGCCACCACAGTGATGCTCGCCGCGTCCATAGCGGACCACATGGTCGTGTGACGAAGTGACGATTGATACCACGATGTGACCTGCGGGACAAACCCTGACTTCTGGCGGTTGGCCTGATATCTGCCCGGTACAGTTTGTAGCGGGAAAGAAAGGCAAATGGTCAGCAATCTTGCAGGTGGGAGGCCCCCACGGCAGGCATCGGAGTCGGGCGCACAGCTCGGTGCTCTGGAAGCCTATGCCGCACAGGCCCATGGATTTCTCAGTGCCGGTGGTGAACAGCTTACCCAGCTGGCCGGTCTTCTACGTCCGCTCGTTCTCGAATCATGGCTGCGCAGTGTGCGCGGCGGTGTCGACCCAACGGACGTCCTCGACGGTCGCGGGCTGCGCGGCGCCGATCTGGAGCGTTATCGCGACGCCCACCCTATCGCCGCTCTCATGCCGCTGATCGACAAACTGCTGGTCCAGGATGCGTCGCACGCGGGATTGATCGTGACCGTGGCCGACCAGTTCGGTCGGGTGCTGTCGGTGCACGGTCATCCGGAGCAGGTCGCCGCCGCCGCCGAGATCGGCGTGCGCGAGGGCGACGATCTCAGCGAGCGCCGGATCGGCACCAATGCTGTCGGCCTCGTCGTGCGCACCGGCCGCGCCACCTGGATCCACGGACCCGAACATTTCCTGCATCGCATGCACCAGATCACCGGCGCCGCGGCGCCCGTGCACGAGCCGGACGGCCGACTGATCGGCGTTTTGATGATTGCCGGCGGGATGCGGGTGGCCAAGCCCGAAATTCTCGCGTTGGTCAAAGCCGCCGCGACCGCGGCCGAGATGGATCTGGTGCTGCGAGCCATGCGCGCGAGCCACGGGATCAAGGCGCCGGCTGCGGCGAACCGCGACGGCACCGGACAGGCCAGGCTCGGTCTGGACGTCTTGGGTCTGGGTCAACCTCAGTTGAGCATCGCGGGGGAGCGGGTGCCGCTCTCGCAGCGCCACGCCGAGATCCTGCTCTTGCTCACCGAACATCCCGAAGGTCTCGGCGCCGATCACCTGGCGCTGCTGCTGGACGACACCGATCTGGACAACGGCACGATCCGCGCGGCGATGTCGCGGCTGCGGTCGGTGATCGGCGCCTCGGTGGTCGGTTCACGCCCATACCGTCTGCGCGTGCATGTCGCAACCGATGTGGAGGAGCTCCGGGCCGCACTCGACTCCGGTGATACCGCATCCGCATTGAACTTGTACGCGGGTCCGGTGCTGCCGCGCTCCTCGGCTCCCGGCATTTGCGATATCCGCGACGAGCTGCGAGTCCGGTTGCGGACCGCCGTGCTCGCCGCCCCCGACGCCGCCGTACTGCGCCGATGGACCTCGTGTCCGGAAGGCCGCGACGATGCTGCCGCGTGGGCCGCCTACCGGTCGACCGTCGATCGCGATTCGCCGCTGTATGCGCAGATAGAAGCCAAGATCCGGGTCCTCGACCGGCGCATCGGCGCCGATGCAACGCAGATGCAACGTTTCGGCTCATAGTGTCCCGGTCTGAAGGTGTGGTGGCTCACATATGGATGGCCGATGTGTTGGAGCCCACACTCATGCCCTGGTCGTGGGTACCCGCCGGTACGGACTGGACGTCTGACCGATTTTTTTAGCGGAAAAAGTTTCTTTTTATTAACTGAGGGCCTACTGTCGGCACTGCATGGACAGGCGCCCATGTGATGTAACTGACAAAGCCGTTGGAGGAACGATCAACAGCTAGGCACCCGCGACGGACCCAGCGTCCGTTGCCTCGGCGACCCCTCGGTCGTCGATCTCGTCCACATGATCTGTCGGGGATCTTGCGCGAGTGTGGCGGCACGCCCACCGCGTTCATATCGAATCTTTCGCTGCGCGAGGTGTATTCGTGCTGCCCGAAAACATTCGATCTGCTGTTCTTTCGCGATACGAGGAGGCTCTGGTGCACGGTACGGAGTTGGGTGGGTTCAGTGCGCGACCACAGGAAGCGCGGGTCGTCGGTCTGCCGTTTCCGCTGACCCCGGCCCAGCTGGGTGTCTGGTACGCACAGCTGCTCGACCCCGATGTCCCGATCACCATCGCCCAGTACGTCGATATCGACGGCGACCTCGATGCCGCTGTGCTGCAGCAGGTTACGGCCGAGGCCGCGCACGCCTACGGTTCGCCGCTGGTGCGCATCGGCGAGTTCGACGGTGTCCCGCACCAGTACGTCGACCACACCATCGCGGTCGAGCAGGAGCTGCCGCTGATCGACCTGCGCCACCACGACGACCCCGTGGCCGCCGCGCAGGAATGGATGCGCGCGGAATTCGGCGCCCCCATCGACCTGCTCACCGACCGGCTGGTGGCGGGCGCGGTGTTGCGCGTCGGCGAGACCCGCTGGTTCTGGTACCTGCGCGGCCACCACATCGTGCTCGACGGGTACGGCGCGTTCACCAACTCCCAGCGCATCGCCGAGCTGTACACCGCGCGGATGCTCGACACCCCGGCGCGCGAGGTGGTGCCGGGTGAGCTGTCGGCGCTGGTCGAGGGCGAACAGCGCTACCGCGAGAGCACCCGTTTCGTCGGCGATCGTGAGCACTGGGCTCAGCGGATCGCGGGCCTGGACAGCCCCACCGCGCTCGACGGCCGCACCGCGCCGCGTTCGGCGATCAACCTGGTGACCGGCGGGCGCCTGTCGGAAAAGCTGGTCGACCGACTGGAAACCATTGCCGCCAGCGATGATTCGACCATCTCCGCGGTGCTGCTGGCCGCCTTCGCCGCCTACCTGGGCCGCCTCACCGACCGGCCGGACGCGGTACTGAGCCTGCCCGTCACCGCTCGCACCACCGCGGTCATGCGCCGCTCGGCGGGGATGCTGTCCAATATCGTGCCGCTGCGACTGCCCACGGGTGCGGCGGGCTCACCCGCCACCTGGGGTGAACTGTTGCGCGCGGCCCGGGTCGAGGTGGCGGGTGCGCTGCGTCATCAGCGCTATCGTGCCGAGGACATCCGCCGCGACGCCGAGGACGACGGCCGCCCCGCCCGGCGCGCGCTGTTCGGCCCGCTCGCCAACTTCATGCTCTTCCGCAGTGACCTCACCCTCGGCACCACCACCGGCCGCTACCGGGTGCTGTCCACCGGCCCGATCGAAGACTTGAGTCTCAACGTCTACTACGGCGACCGCGACCGGGTGCACGTCGATTTCGAGGCCAACCCGCATCTCTACGACGCCGACACCCTGGCCAGGCACCACGCCCGCTTCCTCGGCTTCCTCGAGCGGCTGGCCGCTACCGACCTCGACACCGCGCTCGGCGCGATCGAGGTCGCGACCGAGCTGGAGCTGCAGGTCAGCACCCGGATCTGGAACTCCACCCGATTCGACATCGACGCCGCGCTGGCCGAGCGTTCGGTGCCGGTCGCGACTCTGCCCGCCGTGTTCGAGGCCCAGGTCGCGCGCACCCCCGATGACGTGGCCGTGCGGATGGCGACGTCCTCGCACGCAGACGCTGGTCGGGACAACGCCGTCGTGTCTTCGGCGGACGCGACCCTCACCTATCGCGAGCTGGCGCAGCGGGCCAACCGGCTGGCCCGGCGGCTGCGCGCGGACGGCATCGGGCCGGAATCGCTGGTGGCGCTGAGTATTCGGCGCTCGCCCGAACTGGTGGTGGCGATGTACGCGGTGCTCGCAGCCGGCGCGGCCTACGTGCCGATCGACCCGGATCATCCGGCTGAGCGCATCGCCCACATCCTCGCCACCGCCGCACCGGCGGCCGTGCTCACGACCACCCGCGATGGTGCACCTGTCGACGGACGGCCGGTGCTGGCCGTCGACGCCCTCGATCTGAGCGACTACGACGACGCCCCGCTGACCGATGCCGACCGCACCGCGCCGCTGCGCCCCGGCCATCCCGCCTACGTCATCTTCACCTCCGGCTCCACCGGTCTGCCCAAGGGCGTCGCGGTCGAGCACGCCGCGATCGTGAACCGCCTCGTCTGGATGCAGCACACCTACCGCCTGCACGGGGTCGACGTGGTGTTGCAGAAGACGCCGATGACCTTCGACGTCTCGGTGTGGGAGTTCTTCTGGCCCTTGCAGATCGGTGCGACGCTGCTGCTCGCCGAGCCGGACGGCCACCGTGACCCCGGCTATCTGCGCCGCGTGATCAGCGAATACGGCGTCACTGTCGCACATTTCGTGCCCTCGATGCTCGAAGTGTTCCTGGCCCAACAGGAAATCGCCGAGCGCACCTCGCTGCGGCTGGTCTTCGCCTCCGGCGAGGCATTGCCCGCCGCGCCTGCCCAGCGGCTGCGGCTGCTGACGGGCGCTCGCCTGCACAATCTCTACGGCCCGACCGAGGCCGCCGTCGACGTCACCTTCCACGAGGTGAACGACAGCGACCGGGTCACGGTGCCGATCGGCGCGCCGGTGTTCAACACCCGGCTCCATGTTCTCGACTCACGGCTGCGGCCCGTTCCGGTCGGGGCTCCGGGTGAGCTGTATCTGTCGGGGGTACAGCTCGCCCGGGGTTATGTCGGACGTCCCGAGCTCACCGCCGGACGTTTCGTCGCCGCGCCCGCGGTGGTCGCCGCCGACTCCGGGCGCGTGATGTCCGACGGTGGTTCCGGCAGCACTGCCACCCATCCGTTGCCGGGTGAGCGGATGTACCGCACCGGTGACCTGGTCCGCTGGACCACCAACGGCGAGCTGGAATACCTGGGGCGCACCGACTTCCAGGTGAAGCTGCGCGGGCTGCGCATCGAGCTCGGCGAGATCGAGTCCGTGTTGGAGAGCGTGGACGCCGCGGCGCGCGCGGTAGTGCTGGTCCGGGACGACGCGGGCGTCGGCGAGCAGTTGGTCGCCTATGTCGTGGAAGCCGAGCCGGGCTCGGTGTCGATCGACGATCTGCGCGAGACCGCACTGCGCGCGCTGCCCGCCTACATGGTGCCCGCGGCGTTCGTGCTGCTCGAGGCCCTTCCGGTGAACGCGTCGGGCAAACTGGACCGCAAGGCCCTGCCCGCTCCCACCCGCGCGGTCGTCACCTACGCCGAACCGGTCGGCCCGGTGGAGCAGACGGTGGCCAGGGTGTTCGGCGAGGTCCTCGGCCTCGACCGCATCGGCCGCGACGACGACTTCTTCGCCCTCGGCGGCAACAGCCTGGTTGCCACCCAGGTCGCGGCCCGCCTCGGCGCCGACCTCGGCTGCCGCCTCGGCGTACGCGATCTGTTCGGCGCGACCACCGTGGCCCGCCTCGCCGCCGCCATCGCCGATCGCGACGACACCGGCGTCTCGGCCCAGCTCCCGGTGCTCACCGCGGGCCCCCGCCCGGCGCTGATCCCGCTGTCGCCCGCACAGCAACGGATCTGGTTCCTCAACCGCTTCGATCCCTCGGCGCCCGGCTACAACATGCCGTTCGTCATCCGCCTGCGCGGCACCGCCGATCTCCCGGCCCTGGTCGCGGCCCTGCACGCGGTGGTCGACCGCCACGAGGCGCTGCGGACCGTGTTCCCCGCGGTCGGCACTCCCGGTGGTGAGGTGGCCGAGCAGGTCGTCCGCGATGCCGGGCTGGTCCGTCTCGGCGACCCCGTCGAAGTGCAGGCCGCCGACCTCGACGCGGAGCTCACCCGCTTCGCGCGTACCGGGTTCGACCTCGAACGTGAAGCACCGGTGCGTGCGGGCATCTTCGTTGTTCCGGCCCCCGACACAACTGTGGACAACTCGGCACCACGGACACCGAGCGTCGCGGCGCAGGAGTGTGTCCTCGCTGTCGTGCTGCATCATATTGCGGCAGACGGTGTTTCGCTGCAGGTGCTCGTCCGCGATGTGCTCACCGCGTACCGCGCCACCACCGACGGCGTCGCACCCGGCTGGTCGCCGCTGAGTGTGCAGTACGCCGACTACGCCCTCTGGCAGCGCGAGCTCCTCGGTGCCGAAACCGACCCGCAGTCGCTTGCCTCCCGCGAAATCGCTTTCTGGGAGCGGACTCTGGCTGGTCTGCCCGACCAGCTCGAGCTGCCCTCGCGTCGCCGGCGGCCGATCGAGCCGAGCATGCGCGGCGCCCGCACCGCCTTCACCATCGACGCCGATCTGCACCGTCAGCTCGCCGGGCTGGCCCAGCGGGCAGGCGCCTCGCTGTTCATGGTTGTGCACACCGCGTTGTCGGTGCTCCTCGCCCGACTGTCCGGCACCACCGACATCGCCATCGGCACCGGCGTCGCGGGCCGCGGCGACCGGGCCATCGACGACCTGATCGGCATGTTCGTCAACACCCTGGTGTTGCGCACCGAGGTCGACCCCGCCGCGAGCTTCGTCGCCGCGCTCGAGCACACCCGCGAAACCGACCTGGCCGCCTTCGCGCATGCCACCGTTCCCTTCGATCGCCTGGTCGACGTGGTCAACCCGGCCCGCTCGCAGTCCCGGCACCCGCTGTTCCAGGTGGCGCTGAACTTCCAGGCCGTCCTCGACACCACCTTCGACCTGGCAGGCTCGCCGGTGACGGTGCGCGAGATCGAGCTCGACATCACCAAGTTCGACCTACAGCTCACCCTCGCCGAACGACGCGGTGCCGCAGGTGAACCCGCAGGCATCGACGCCGTCACCCTGTACGCCGCCGACCTGTTCGACGCGTCCGAGATGCAGACCCTCGGTGCGCGTTTCGTGCGGCTACTCGCCGCGGCCGTCGCCGCGCCGGACACCGCGGTCGGCGACCTACCGCTGCTGTCGGCGCCCGAACACTCCCAGCTCACCGGCATGCGCGGCACACCGGTCACCGCCACCGGTCTGCTACCCGACCTCCTGGCCGGCGCGGTCGCCGCCGACCCGGATCGCGATGCCGTCACCGACGGCGACCGCACCCTCACCTACCGCGAACTCGACCGGGCGTCGTCACGCCTGGCCAGGGTCCTCATCGACAGCGGCGCCGGCCCCGACGACGTGATCGCCGTCGGCATCCCCCGCTCCATCGAGTCGGTGCTCGCGGTGTGGGCGATCGCCAAGTCCGGTGCCGCCTGGTTGCCCGTCGACCCGAGCTACCCGCTCGATCGGATCACCCATATGGTGACCGATTCCGGGGCCCGACTAGGTCTTACAGTGTCCGAGTCGCTGTCCGCGCTGCCCGGCCCGCTCGATTGGCTGGTCCTCGACGAGCTGAAGCTGATGGCCGAATGCGCCGGGCGTTCCAGCGATCCCGTCACCGACTTCGACCGCGTGCGACCCCTGCGCGCCCAGCACCTCGCCTATGTCATCTACACCTCCGGCTCGACCGGCCTGCCCAAGGGCGTGCTCGTCACCCAGGCGGGTATCGCCGGTTTCGCCGCCGAGGAAACCGCGCGCATGTTCGGCACCGCCGACGCCCGCGTCCTCCAGGTCGGCTCCCCGTCCTTCGACATCTCGGTGATGGAACTACTGCTCGCGGTGAATTCTGCCGCGACGCTGGTGATCGCCCCGCCCGGGCGGCACGTGGGAGCAGAACTGGCCCAGCTGCTTTCGGAACAGCGCGTCACGCACGCCCTGATGACCCCGTCCGGTCTGTCCGTGCTCGACCCCACCCCGCTCGACGCCCTTCGCATGGTGATGGTCGGCGGCGAAGCCTGCCCGCCCGACCTGATCGCCCGCTGGACCGCCGGACCCGTTCCCCGCGCGTTCGTGAACGCCTACGGCCCCTCCGAGACCACCGTCGCCACCAACATCAGCGCCCCGCTCACCGCCGATTCCCCGCTGACCCTCGGCACGCCGCTGCGCGGCATCACCCAGTGGGTCCTCGACTCCCGGCTGCGGCCGGTCCCTGTCGGCGTCGCGGGCGAGCTGTACGTCGCGGGTGCCCAGCTCGCGCGCGGCTATCGCTCCCGCGCCGCACTCACCGCGACCCGCTTCGTCGCCTGCCCGTGGGCGTCGTCGGAGCGCATGTACCGCACCGGAGACCTGGTCCGCTGGACTCCGGAGGGCACTCTCGACTACCTGGGCCGCAACGACGACCAGGTCAAACTCCGGGGTTTCCGCATCGAACTCGGGGAAGTCGAATCCGCCCTGCTCGCCCAGCCCTCGGTTCGCCAGGCCGCGGTGCTGGTGCGCGCCGACCCGCACCGGGGCGATCAGCTCATCGCTTATGTCGTGCCCGCTGTTGAGACCGACGAGCTGATCGATGCGCTCGCCGCCGCCCTGCGCGGCACCCTCGCCGCGCATATGGTGCCGTCCGCGTTCGTGGTGATCGATGCCCTGCCGCTCACCCCCAACGGCAAGCTCGACCGCAAGGCCCTGCCGGAGCCGGTGTTCGCCGCGCGTTCGTTCCGCGCGCCCGCCGCAGGCACCGAGTCCGTGGTGGCCCAGGTCTTCGCCGAGGTGCTCGGTGCCGCGCCGATCGGCGCCGACGACGACTTCTTCGCCCTCGGCGGCAACTCGCTCGTCGCCACCCAGGTGGTGTCGCGTCTGGGCACCGCGCTCGGCCGCACGGTCTCGCTGAAGTCGCTGTTCGAGGCGCCGACCGTCACCGCGCTCGCCGCCCTGCTCGGCACCGCGGACGCGGTCGCGCCGAGGCCCGCGCTGGTGGCAGGCGAACGGCCGCACCGGATTCCGCTGTCCTACGCGCAGCAGCGCATGTGGTTCCTGAACCAGTTCGACGCCGAATCGGTCGCCGACAATATCGCCGCCGCCATCCGCCTCACCGGCGTCATCGACTACGCCGCGATGAACGCGGCCGTCGCCGCGGTCTTCGCCAGACACGAGGCGCTGCGGACCCGCTACCCCGCCGTCGACGGCATCCCGTTCCAGCAGGTGCTCGACGCCGACCAGCTGACAATCGCCCTCGAACCGCGCGCGATCGCCCCGGTCGACCTCGGCAACCGGATCCGCGCGCTGGCCGCCGTCCCGTTCGCGGTGGACTCCGAACCCCCGGTCCGCCTGCACCTGCTGCACACCGGCACCGACGAGCACGTCCTCGTCCTCGTGCTGCACCACATCGCCGCCGACGGCTGGTCCGTCGCGCCGCTGACCCGCGATGTGATGGTCGCCTATGCCGCCCACCTGGCCGCCGCAGCACCCCAGTGGACGCCGCTGCCGGTGCAGTACGCCGACTTCGCCCTCTGGCAGCGCGATGCGCTCGGCGCCGAGGACGACGCCGAATCCGCACTGTCACGCCAGCTCACGTTCTGGACGACGGAACTGGCCGACCTGCCCGACCTGCTCTCGCTGCCGAGTGATCGACCGCGCCCGGCCGTGGCCTCGGGACGCGGTGCGCGCCAGGCGTTCACGGTGCCCGCCGAGATCATCGACCGACTGCGCGGCATCGGTGCGCGAGCCAATGCCTCGCTGTTCATGGTGCTGCACACCGCCTTCGCCACCACCCTCGCCGAACTGTCGGGTCAGCAGGACATCTCGATCGGCACCCCGGTCGCCGGTCGCGGCGACCAGGCGCTCGACGACCTGGTCGGCATGTTCGTCAACACGCTCGTGCTGCGCACCCGGATCCGCCCCGACGCCACCTTCGCCGAACTGCTCGGCACCGTCCGCGACAGCGACCTGCGCGCCCTCGCCAACGCCGACGTCACCTTCGACCGGCTCGTGGAGGTGCTCAACCCCGAGCGATCGACCGCCCGGCACCCGCTGTTCCAGGTGATGCTCGACTTCCAGAACAACTCCCGAACCGAACTCGAACTCGCGGGCCTGACCGCCACGGAGCTCGAGATCGATACCCACACAGCCAAATTCGACCTGCACCTCACGCTGCGCGAGACCACCGACGGCCTGCTCGCCCGCTTCGAGTACGCGACCGACCTCTTCGACGCGCAGACCATCACAGATTTCGGCACCCGCTTCCTGCGGACGCTGGATACGGTGACCGCCGATCCCGACGTCGTGATCGGCGACATCGACCTCCTCGACGCCGACGAGCGTGTTCGCGTGCTCGGCGCCTGGAACGCCACCGAGTACCCGGTCGACGAACGCATGACGCTGGCCTCGCTGTTCGCGGCGCAGGCCGAGCGCACCCCGAACGCGACCGCGGTGACCCTCGAGGGCGAGTCGCTGAGCTATTCCGGGTTCGCGGATGCGGTGAATCGCCTTGCCCGCCTGCTGATCTCGATCGGCGTGCGCCCCGACCGCACCGTGGCAATCGGCATGCGCCGTTCGATCGACTCGGTCGTCGCCATGTACGCCGTCATCGCCGCCGGTGGCGCCTACGTGCCCCTCGACCCGGATCACCCCGCCGAGCGCATCGCCCAGGTGATCGCCGCCGCCGACCCGGTCTGCGTACTGACCCGCCGCAGCGACGACCTCGACCTCGCCGGGGTGGAGGCGGCGGGAGAGCACTGCGCGGTCCTCGATCTCGAGCAGGTCGACACCACCGACTACTCGGCCGAGCCGATCACCGACGCCGACCGCCTGGCCACGCTCACCCGGGACAACGCCGCCTATCTGATCTTCACCTCGGGCTCCACCGGCATGCCCAAGGGCGTCGTCGTCTCCCATGCCGCGATCGTCAACCGTCTGGTGTGGATGCAGGACGCCTACCGGCTCACCCCCGACGACGCCGTGCTGCAGAAGACCCCGGCCACCTTCGATGTCTCGGTCTGGGAGTTCTTCTGGCCCTTGCAGATCGGCGCCCGGCTCGTGCTCGCCCGCCCGGACGGTCACCGCGACCCCGCCTATCTGATCCGGCTGATCACCGACGAGCGGATCACCGTCGCCCACTTCGTCCCGTCGATGCTGTCGGTCTTCGTCGCGGTGCTCGACAGTGCGCACGCCGACGAGGCGACCACGCGGACCGCCGGGGACTGCGCATCGCTGCGTCTGGTGTTCGCCTCCGGCGAGGCGCTGGCGCCCACGCCCGCCCAGCTGCTGCGCGGGCTCACGGGGACGGCTGTGCACAACCTGTACGGCCCCACCGAGGCCGCAGTGGACGTGACCTTCCACGAGGTGATCGACGCCGATACCGTCACCGTGCCGATCGGTGCGCCGGTGCACAACACCCAGGTCTACGTCCTCGACGGCCGCCTGCGCCCGGTCCCCGTCGGCGTGCCCGGCGAGCTGTACCTGGCGGGCGCCCAGCTCGCTCGCGGCTACGCGGGCCGCGCCGACCTCACCGCCGACCGCTTCGTCGCCAACCCGTTCACCACCGCCGAGCGCATGTATCGCACCGGTGACCTCGTCACCTGGACGTCGGCCGGCGAGCTGGAGTACCTGGGCCGCACCGACTTCCAGGTGAAGCTGCGTGGTCTGCGCATCGAACTCGGCGAGATCGAGGCGGCGCTCACGGCGCTGCCGGAGATCGCCCAGTCGGTGGTCGTGGTCCGTGCCGACGAGCACACCGGCGATCAGCTGGTCGCCTACGTCGTCCCGCAGACCGGCGCCACCGTGGACACCGACGCGGTGAAGGACGCACTCGGCGCGGAGCTGCCCGTCTACATGGTGCCCGCCGCGTACGTGGTGCTGAACGCGTTCCCGCTCAATGCTTCCGGCAAGCTCGATCGCAAGGCGCTGCCGTCTCCGGTGTTCGCCGCGCGCATCTTCCAGGCGCCGGTCACCCCGGTGCAGCAGATCGTCGCCGCGACCTTCGCCGAGGTGCTCGGCGCCGGTCAGGTCGGCCTCGACGACGACTTCTTCGAACTCGGCGGCAACTCGCTGGTCGCCACCAGGGTCGCGGCCCGGCTGTCGGAGGCGCTCGATACCCAGGTGCCGCTGCGCGCGCTGTTCGAGGCGTCGACGGTGGCCGCGCTGGCGGCTCGGGTCGAAACGCACACCGGTCGTGGTGGCCGCATCCCGTTGGCTCCTCGCCCGCGGCCCGAGCTGGTGCCGCTGTCGCAGGCGCAGCAGCGGATGTGGTTCCTCAACCGCTTCGACAACCGCACCGCCGTCAACAACATCCCCGTCGCGATCCGACTCACCGGTGACCTCGATGTCGCCGCGCTCGAGGCGGCCATCGCCGACGTGGTCGCCCGGCACGAGTCCCTGCGGACCTTCTACCCGGCAGCCGATGTGGCCTCGGGTGCGGTCGAGGAAGGCGCGGGCTACCAGCAGATCCGGCCCGCCGACGAGGTCCGTTTCGCGCTGACAGCCCAGCCGGTCGCCGCGAGCGACGTGGTGGCCAGGGTGATCGAACTGGCGAGCGTGCATTTCGACGTGACCCGCGAAGTCCCGTTCCGCGCGAGCCTGCTGCGCGTCGACGACCGGAACCACGTGGCCGTACTGGTCATGCACCACATCAGCGGTGACGGTTTCTCGCTGCGTCCGCTGCTGCGCGATGTCGTGATCGCCTACACCGAGCGCACCCGCGGTGAGAACCCCGCCTGGACGCCGCTGGAAGTCCAGTACGCCGACTACACCCTGTGGCAGCGTGAGATCCTCGGTGCGGAGTCCGATCCCGAATCGGTCGCCGCGAGCCAGCTCGCCTACTGGACCGAGCAGTTGCGCGATCTGCCCGATCAGCTCGAGCTGCCCGCCGATCGGCCGCGCCCCGAGGTCGCCACCAACGCCGGTGACCTGCACCGCTTCTCGGTCGACGCGCACCTGCACCACGCGCTGACCGAGATCGCCCGCGCCCGCGGCGTCACCCTGTTCATGGTGATGCACGCGGCACTGGCCACCTGGGCCGCGCGCCTGTCCAACAGCACCGACATCGCCATCGGCACCCCCATCGCCGGTCGCGGCGAGCGCACGCTCGACGACCTGGTCGGCATGTTCGTCAACACCCTGGTGCTGCGCAGCGAGGTCGACTCGAGCGCGAGCTTCGGCGACCTCCTGGATCAGATCCGCAAGGTCGACCTGTCCGCCTTCGCCAACGCCGATGTGCCGTTCGAGCGCCTCGTCGACGTGCTCAGCCCCACCCGTTCACAGGCGCATCACCCGCTGTTCCAGGTGGCGCTCACCTTCGAGGCGGCCACCGCCGCCGACGCGGGCACCATCGCACTGCCCGGCCTCGATCTCGAGGTCGTCGACTTCGATCCGGGCACGGCGAAATTCGACGTGCAGCTCACCGTGGGTGAAGCCGCCGACGGCTCGCTCGCGCTGTCGTGGAACTACGCCACCGATCTGTTCGACGCCG
>NZ_JBHWZY010000036.1:0-16623 GCF_042727815.1 Nocardia sp. NPDC060220 | reverse complement strand
GCCGTGACGACCGGAATGCCCTGAGGGTCCTTCACCTTCGACAGGAAGGCGGCCGCGAGATGGCGCGCCTGGGCGATACGGGAACCGTCGCCGTCCAGTTCGAGTGAGGTTTCCAGGGGAGGGCCCGCACCTGCCCCTTCATGGCCGGCCGTGCCGGATGATTCGTCCATCTGTGCCCGCTTCCGTCTCCCGCCGAGCGTCTGGCTCGGCGGAACCCGCGCGTCGGATCGCGGCGCGGCCTGCGGGGTGCTGTCCCCGGTGACCCCGGGCTGCGCACCCGTCAGTCCCACAACGGCACCTCCGTGCCACGTCCTTCGGCGATCGCCCTGGCGGCCAGTGCGTGCGCGACCGCGATATCGGTGAGCACCAGTCCGCTGTTGTAGACGAAGATCTTCTCGTCCTCGGTCCGGCGGGCCACGGCGCTGCGGGTGAGCACTTGCGGCAGTTCGGCATCCACCGAACGCAGCGTTCCGTCGGGTCCGGCCATGTCGGTGCCCGTCAGCGCCATCTGCGCCGCGCTGGTGGCGACGACCCGATCGGCCTCGACCAGCGTCGACGGCGCCAGACCGTAGCCCACCAGCACCGCCACCGAACCCGGTGCCAGATGCGAGGATTCCAGGGCCACCTCGGTGCCGGGTCCGGCCGTGGCCAGCACCACATCGGCGGAGGCCGCCGCCGCGTACGGGTCGTCGACCACGTCGAGCAGCGCGTGGGGCGCCGCGTCGGCCAGATGCGAGTGCACGGCGGCCAGTCCCTCGGGATGAGTGCCGTACACCATCAGCTTGCGCAACTGCGGGTTCGCGGCGAGCAAGTGTGGCAGCGCATTACGTCCCTGGGTACCGGTGCCGATGAGCAGCACGCTCTCCGCCCCGCGTCGCACCGTCTCGCGCACCAGCAGTGCCGACACGGCGGGCGTACGCAACGCGCCGACCCGCGCGCAGTCCATCATCGCGATGGGGGCGCCGGTGGTGTCGTCGTAGAGCGTGATGGTCGTGTAGTACCGCTTGGTGCTGCGGTCGTGACCGGGATCGAATTTGTAGGAGGTCTTCATGGCCACCACGCGCCGGCGCCCGTCGCGGCCCAGCATGGCGTAGGACACCGACGAGCCGCCGGGGTCCGCGACGCTCAGCTTGCGTGGATTATCGGATTCGCCCGCCGCGAAGGCGAGATAGGCCTCCTCGACGGCGCGCACCACTTCGGCGGGGCTGATCGGTACGTCGGCCAGGTCGCTGCGGGAGAGGACGCGCAGCCCGATCCCGCGGTCACGGTTGTTCAACGGATCCTCGTTCATCTGCCATGCCCCGCTCTGCTGTCCGATCAGCGGTCGCCCGGAACGGCGCGACCACACGTTGGCCATACCCATTCTCGGACGACTCCTGCGCGCGCCGACGGCGTTCGGGCAGTCGGACGTTGATGCGTTTGAGCCAGCGGTCGGTGCCGTCGTAGCGCGCGCGGAACGGAACGCGCCCGTGCACGGCCACGTCGTTGTCCACCAGCAAGAGCTCGCCGGGGGCCAGCGCGGGGGCGTGACTGACCCTGGCGAGTTCGGCGGTGAGCCTTGCGTAGGCGGCGCGGAAGACTTCGTCCGCATCGTCGATCGGGGTGTAGGCGGGATCGTAACGTGCTGTGACAGCGTCGTTTTCGTCGAGCCACAGCGTCGGCAACGGTGCGAGCTGATCGAAACCGGTGCCGTAGGAGACATCGGGCAGGATCGGCAGCGTGGGGGTGGTGAGGGTGCGCAGGTCCTCGCCGGACAGACGCACTTCGCGCACCGAGGAGACCGTGGTGGCGACCCGGTCGGGGTTGCGCAGGCAGGCCAGCATGAGCAGGTTCGCGCGCTGAGCGTGGAAGGCATCCTCGGTGTGCGGGCTGAGCAGGGTGGAACTGCTCGCGCCCGACTGCTCGTCCTCGTGGCCCGCGGCAGGCACGATGTTGTTGACCAGCCTGCCGTTCTGCTGGCCCTGCCAGCCGAACGGCTCACCGGCACAACGCCCGAGCAGCAACATCACGATGTCGAGTTCGAGCGATCCGGGATGCGCGTGCTCGGCCGCGGCCTGCCAGTGCTGCGGGGTGGGACCGAAATCGGCGTCGTCGACCGGTAACCCGCGCACCACGGTCGCGCCCGCGGCGGTGGCGGGCGGTCGAACGGCGTGGCGCAGGCTGTCGGGCAGGTCGCCGACGCGCTCGGTGATCCGGGCGATCAACGCGGGATCGTGCAGGGTCGTGGTGTGTGGTGCGTCACCTAATCGGTGCCGAATATCTGTCGCGAGCGATCGGAGCGCCGTCGCGGCGTCGGGATCGAGCTCGCGGTATTCGATGTCGTGCTGGTGAATCGTCATACGTTCGGAGAGAACGCTTTTCACCGGTTTCCCTTCTTCGCATCGGTCGAAAGCGGGTGAACTTCAGGCTCGATGTGCGAAGGTAGTGCCTGTCGTGTGATTAGGCAAGACTTACCTAATGCGTCGGCGAGGGAAATAGCCGATCCATATAACGTAGCTGCCCACCCGAGTTGGCGAAGTGAGCGCTGACCGGGGTGTCGCGGGTCGCTGCGGTTCGGTGACGGTCGAAGTGAAGCTCCCCACTCGCAACCTCTTTTAGGCTAGCCTCGCCTAGTTTGCGGCGTCGGGAAAGGGGTTTCGGCGCACGCGGTTCGAGGAGGCAACACGATGGGTTTCACTCGCAGGCAGCTCTTCCAATCCGGCGTCAGCGTCACCGCACTACTACTGGCGGCGGCATGCGGCACCGATGATCGGTCCGCCACCGCGCAGCGCGGCGGCACTCTGCGAGTCGGCGCGCTCGGCACGGCCGCTCGCAGCGAACGCGACCCGCACGCCAACCTCAGCAACGACAGCGACTTCCTCATCGCCTCGCTCGTCTACGACGCACTCACTGTTCCCGGCGCGGATCCGACCGTCGCTCCGCGCCTCGCCTCGCGCTGGGAGCCCAGCGCGGACAACCGCAGCTGGACCTTCACCATCGCCGACGGCGCGACCTTCCACAACGGTGCGCCGGTGACCGCCGACGACGTGGTGTGGTCGATGCGACGCCTGCGTTCGGTCGGTGGCGCGTCGAAGATGCCGGTGGCCGAGAACGACATCGTCGCCGACGGTCCGAACCGCGTCGTGTTCACCATGCCCGCACCCAATACCCAACTGCCGCTGCTGCTTCGGCTGATGACCTTCACTGTGCCGAAGGACACCACCGACTTCACCGCCGCGATCGGCACCGGCCCGTTCCGGCTCGAGTCCTACCAGGGCGGCAACGCCCGGCTGGTGCGCAACGAGCGCTGGCACGGCACCCCGCCACTGCTCGACGCCATCGAGGTGACGATGTTCGACAGCGTCACCGCCCTGGGCAACGCGGCGCTGGGCGGGCAGATCGACCTCGCTTCCAATGTGGGCGCCATCGCAGGCCGCACCGCCGCGGGACGCGGCGACCTGCAGGTGATCCGGCGCGCCGACGACACCATGCTCGGCGTGGCGATGCGTGCCGCCGACGGCCCGTTCGCCGATGCCAGGGTGCGCACGGCGTTGCGTCTCGGTGTCGACCGGACCGCGCTGGTCAACCAGGTGCACTCCGGCTACGGCACCGTCGCCGCCGACGTTCTCGGCACCGCCGACCCGCTCTACGACACCACGCTGCGTCGCGACCGCGACGTCGAACGCGCGAAAACCCTGTTGCGCGAAGCCGGGTTCGACACCGGCCGCAGCTACCCGTTCGTGACGAAGGCCGAAGTTCCGGGCGAGGTCGAATCGGCGAAGGTGATCGCCACTCAGCTCGCCGAGATCGGCGTCCGGCTCGACGTGCAGGTGGTCGAATCGGCCGCGTTCTACGACCAGACCTGGCTCAACGCACCGCTGTACACGGTGTCGTGGGGGACCAACGACTCGGTGCTGTTCCTGGCCGACAAGCTGATGACCTCGGGCACCAACCGCAACGAAACCGCCTTCCGTGACCCGGAATTCGATACCGCCGACGCCAAAGCCCTTGCCGCGTCCGGCGAGGACTACACGCGCGCGGTGCGCGAACTGCAGCGCATCGAGTTCGAGCGTGGCGGCTATCTGGTGTGGGGCATGGCCGACGGTGTCGACATCGCCGCGTCGACGGTGCGTGATCTGCCGACGCTCGGCGGTTTCGCGCGCGTCCAGCTGGAACGTGCCTGGCTGGCGTGAATGTCATGAAAACCTTTGCCCTGCCGATGGTTCGGCGGATCGCGCTCCTGGTGACCCTGCTGGCCATCGTGTACGTCGCGGTGGATCTGCTGCCGGGCAACGCGGCGCGGGCGGCGCTCGGCAGGGACGCGGATCCGGCCGCGCTGGCGGCGAAGGAGCACGAGCTCGGCCTGGATCGCGCGCTGCCGGTGCAGTTCCTGGACTGGATCTGCGGGGTACTCACCGGAGACTTCGGGCAGACCGCCCGCGGGAATTCGATCGGTGCGCTGCTGGCCGACAAGTTCCCGCAGACTCTGCTGCTCGGGGGGATCGCGTTGCTGCTGACCATCGCGGTGTCGCTGGGGCTCGGCTGCTGGTGGGCGATGCGTCCGACCGCACTCGGGGCGCGAATTCTGCAGCCTGTCAGCACTGTTGCCGTGGCGGTACCGGAGTTCGTCGGTGGCACGATGCTGATCCTGGTGTTCTCCCTGGCCACCGGATGGCTTCCGGCCGTGACCATTACCGGCCGATCCGGCTTTCCCGTCGGCCCCGAGATGCTGGTGCTTCCGGTGCTGGCGCTGGCGATTCCGCAGATCGGCTGGAACGCCCGAGTCGTGCGCTCGGCGCTGCTCGATGTCGCCGCGGCCGCGCATGTGGAAAGTGCTGTGCTGGAAGGGCTGCCGACACGCACGATTCTCTTCCGGCACATGCTGCCGTTTGCGGCGCCGACCATCGTCGCCGGTTACGCCACCTCTGTCGGGATGCTGTTCGGCGGTGCGCTGGTGGTCGAGACGCTCTTCAACTATCCCGGTGTCGGCGCCGTTCTCGCCGGGTCCGTCGCCGACCGTGACTCCACCATGGTCGCCGCGGTGGTCGCACTGACGGCGATCGTCATCATGGCGTTGCTCGCGATCGCCGACATCGTCCGGGCGTGGGCGTCGAGGAGTGCGCGATGAGCAAGCCCGACGCGGAAGGCCGAGCGGTGGTGTCCAAGTGGGGCGCCTACTCGGTGGCGGCCGGTGTGGGACTGGTTGTGCTGCTCGCGGTGGCCGGGCCGCTCTTCGCGCCCTACCCGGGGGACAAAGCAGTCGGGATGCCGTTCGCGCAGCCGGGTGGGGGAGCGTTGCTCGGGACGGATCGGCTCGGCCGGGATGTGTTCAGCCATCTGCTCACCGGCGGCACGCAGCTGCTGGCCGTCTCCGCGGTGATCGCGGTGGCGGTGACCGTGCTGTCGGCCGTCCTCGGCGCGATCGCCGCCGTGCGCCCGCGTGCGGGCAAGATCATCGAACTCTGCGGCGATCTGGTGATCCTGCTGCCCGCGGTCCTGGGCATCCTGCTGGTGCTCACCGCATGGCCCCAGGGTGGTGTTACCGCCCTGATCGCGGTGTCGCTGCTCTTCGGAGTTCCCTACTGCGCCAGGATCTTCGCGGCGTCCGCCTCGACCATCGCGGCCTCCGGCTACGTCGAAGCCGCCGTTGCCAGCGGAGAATCCCTGTCCCACCTGGTCTTCCGCGAAATCCTGCCCAACCTGCGCGCCGTCTTCACCACCCAGCTCGGCCTGCGCTTCGTCGTCGCCGTGTATCTCGTCAGCACCATCGCCTTCCTCGGCGTCTCCGCGCTCGACCCCGACAACTGGGCGATCATGGTCCGAGACAATGCCTCCGGGCTGCTCCTGAATCCCTGGGCGGTGCTGGCACCGAGCGCGGCCATCGCCATCGTGGCGGTCGGTGTGAATCTGGTGGTGACCAGTGGGCCCAGAACCCGCCAGACCCCGAAAATCGCATCGGATGCGGTCGCCGCGGCCGGGGTTGCGCCGGCTGGCGCTGGATGCGGGATCTCGGTGGTGGATTCGGGGGATGCGGTGGCGGTGGACGCGTTCAGCGTTGTCGCTGGCAACGGGGCGGTGTTGCTGGCGCCGTTGTCGTTTCGGCTGAAGCCGGGGACGGTCACCGCGCTCACCGGTGCATCAGGTGCGGGGAAGTCGACGGCGATGCGTGCGCTGCTCGGACACCTGCCCGCCGGGGCTCGCGGGCAGGGCGCCGTGCTTGTCGCGGGACAGGATGTGTTCGCGCTCGACGCGGGCGCGCTGCGCGCATTCCGTCGTGAACAGATCGCCTACGTCGGCCAGGATCCCGGCTCCGAACTCAACCCGCTGCTTCGCGTCCGGGCAGTCCTGGCCGAGGCGGCGCCCGGCACCTCCGACGCCGACCGCCTCGCCGTCCTCGCGCAAGTGGGCCTCGATCCCACCCATCTCCGCCGTCGCTGCGCCCGCCTCTCGGGCGGGCAGCAACGCCGTGTCGCCCTGGCCCGAGCCATTCTCCGCCGCCCCCGGATCCTCGTCCTCGACGAACCACTCGCAGGTCTCCACAGCACTCTCCGCACCGAAATAGCCCAGCTGATCGCGACTCTCGCCACCGAGAACCGCACGGCCGTCCTGCTCTCGGGCCACGACACCGACGCGATCAACGTCATCGCCGACTCCGTGATCGAGCTCGATCCACCCGGTGATCGGCCGGTGAATGTCGCTGCCGTGGTGACTGATCCGGTGCGCGTCGAACACCTGGCCGAAGAGCGCTCGGGGGCGACCGGCCGTCGACCCGTCGATCCGGCGGCCGAGGGCGCGGGGAGCGAGGAAGCATCTCGAACGAACGGCTCGGCGGGCGCCGACGAGGTGATCGCCTTGCAGGCCACATCGATCAACGCCGACGCGGGCGGCCACAGGGTGCTCGAGAACGTCGGGTTCAGCCTGTCCCCGGGCGCGGCCCTTGCTGTCGTAGGGCCGTCCGGGGCGGGTAAGACCACGCTCGCGCGGGTGATCGCGGGTTTGCACCCCGACGCCGGCGGATCGCTGGATGTGGGTGGTGTGCGCGTTCCGGTGGGAAGCGGGCGCCGGATCAGGGTCGGCGCCAACGGGATCCAACTCGTCACCCAGAACCCGCGCGCGGCGTTGAACCCGCGCCGCACCGTCGAGCAGACCCTGGCACGCCCGTTGCGCCGCATCGCGCGAGTCACCGGACCCGAAATCCGCACCCGCGTCAGCGCTCTGCTTGCCGCGGTCGACCTCCCCGCCGACCTCGCCGGCCGCCGGCCCCATCAACTCTCCGGCGGTCAACGTCAACGAGTGGCCCTGGCCCGCGCCCTCGCCGCCGACCCGGCCGTCCTGATCTGCGACGAGATCACCACCGCCCTCGACACCGAAACCGCCACGGCCATCATGTCCCTGCTCGACCGTCTCCGCGCCGACCGTGCTACCGCGATCATCCTGATCAGCCACGACATGACCCTGGTCCGCGGCCACTGCACCGACCTCCTCGTCCTCGATCAGGGCCGAGTAGTCGAAACAGGCACCCCGGAAACAGTTCTCACCACCCCGACCCACCGGGCCACCGCCGCGCTACTCGGCTGATACCGCCCTCGTCGAACAGCCAGCCGTGACCTGTAACTCGTCCGTAGCCGGCCAACCGCCGGATTCGCGGGGAGCTGAGAAGTGGCTGTGAGATGTGCGCAAAGCGCGCTGGATCTGGATGATTGAACAGATGTCAGTGCAGAAGGTCGGCGTGGCCGCCGCAGTCGCGATCAGCGCCCTGTTAGCGGGGTGCAGTTCGCTCGCGTCGATCCCCGATGACATGCCGCCGGGGCCGGGGGTGGCGCTGCCGCTGATCGATGTCGACGCACCCGGCCGCGCGGCCGAACAGCTACGCGGCTGGGCCGACGAGCAGTCCGACGCGATCGGCATCCAACCGGTCGCGCTCGAGGCCTACGGCTACGCCGCCGCCGTGCTGGCGAAGTCGAAGCCCGAATGCGGAATCGCCTGGACCACCATCGCCGGCATCGCCAGCGTGGAGAGCGGACACGGCACCCATCGCGGTGCCGGCGTCGACGCCGACGGGACCGTGCGCCCGGCGATCATCGGCGTCGCCCTCGACGGCACCCGAGGCAACGCCGACATCCGCGACACCGACGGCGGCAGCCTCGACGGCGACACCACCTACGACCGCGCCGTCGGCCCGCTGCAGTTCATTCCCGAAACCTGGAAGCGCTGGGGTGTCGACGCCAACGGCGACGGCGTGGCCGATCCGCAGAACATCGATGACGCCGCCCTCACCGCGGCCCGCTACCTCTGCACCCGCGGCGGCGATCTGACCTCGGCCGACGGCTGGCAGCGCGCCCTGTTCGCCTACAACCAGTCGAACAAGTACATGCATGTGGTGCGCGATCGCGCCGCCATATACAGCATCGGCCGCCGCGTGTAGTTGCCCATGGCCCGGAGTGCCGGTTACTCCACACTCCGCCGAGACGATAGGCTCGGCACCGCACGGCCCTTCCCGTGATACCTACCGTGCCTTCCGTCGTAAGGAGCAGTTTTCGTGGCCATTATCGAACAGGTCGGAGCTCGCGAGATTCTGGATTCGCGCGGCAATCCCACCGTCGAGGTCGAGATCGCCCTCGACGACGGCACCCTGACCAGGGCAGACGTACCTTCCGGTGCGTCCACCGGCGAGCACGAGGCCGTCGAGCTGCGTGACGGCGGCGACCGCTACGGCGGCAAGGGTGTGACCAAGGCCGTCGAGGGTGTTCTCGACGAGATCGCGCCCGCCATCATCGGCCTCGACGCCGTGGAGCAGCGCACCGTCGACCAGGTCCTGCTGGACCTGGTCGGCACCCCCGACAAGTCCCGCCTCGGCGCGAACGCCCTGCTGGGTGTGTCGCTGGCCGTGGCCCGCGGTGCCGCCGAGTCCTCGGGTCTCGAGCTGTTCCGCTACCTGGGCGGCCCGAACGCCCACGTGCTGCCGGTCCCGATGATGAACATCCTCAACGGTGGCGCGCACGCCGACACCGGCGTGGACGTGCAGGAATTCATGGTCGCCCCGATCGGCGCGCCCACCTTCCGCGAGGCACTGCGCTGGGGCACCGAGGTGTACCACTCGCTCAAGGCCGTGCTGAAGGAGAAGGGCCTGTCCACCGGCCTCGGTGACGAGGGCGGCTTCGCCCCCGACGTCGCGGGCACCGTGGAGGCGCTCGACCTGATCAGCGTCGCCATCGAGCGCGCGGGCTACAAGCTCGGCACCGATGTGGCGCTGGCGCTCGATGTGGCCGCCACCGAGTTCCACACCGAGGGCGAGGGCTACAAGTTCGAGGGCAAGATCCGTACGGCCGCCGAGATGGGCGAGTTCTACGCGGACCTGCTCACCCGGTACCCGCTGGTCTCCATCGAGGACCCGCTGTCGGAAGACGACTGGGACGGCTGGGTCGCACTGACCGACGCCATCGGCGACAAGGTGCAGCTGGTCGGCGACGACCTGTTCGTCACCAACCCCGAGCGCCTCGAAGAGGGCATCGCCAAGGGCGCGGCCAACGCGCTGCTGGTGAAGGTCAACCAGATCGGCACGCTGACCGAGACCCTCGACGCTGTCGAGCTGGCGCACCGCAACGGTTACAAGACCATGATGTCGCACCGTTCGGGCGAGACCGAGGACACCACCATCGCCGACCTCGCGGTCGCCGTCGGTTCGGGCCAGATCAAGACCGGTGCTCCCGCGCGTTCCGAGCGGGTCGCCAAGTACAACCAGCTGCTGCGCATCGAGGACGCCCTCGGTGATTCGGCACGCTACGCGGGTGACGTGGCGTTCCCGCGTTTCACCGGCGAATTCTGAAAGCAGTACAGGGGCGGTAGCGAATGACCGAGCGACGTGCGCGTGGAACCAGTCCTGGTGGACGAGGCGACAGGCGCACGTCGCGGGCCGCGCGCTCGCGCCCCCGTCTGGACACGCCGAGCCGCCCCACCGCGGCCAAACGTCCCACCCGCCGCCGCCCGGATTCGGCCACCTCGCGCAAGCCCAGCGGCAAGCTCGAGCGCAGCGAACACACCATTCTCGGTCTCTCGACCGGTAAAGCGGTGATCCTGGCGGCGGTGCTGTGCGGCCTCGCGCTGACCTTGGCCGTGCCGACGCGCACCTACTTCAGTCAGCGCGCCGAGGCCGTGGCACTGGCCAAACAGCGGACCGAGCTCGAAGCCGACCTGGCGGGCTTGCGCGATCGTCGTGCGCAACAACAGGATCCGGCCTACATCCGTTCCGAGGCGCGTGATCGTCTGCGCTTGGTGATGCCCGGCGAAACCCCCTACATCGTGCAGATTCCCGGCATCGAAGCACCAGCGCCGCCGCCGATGAGCACCCGCACCGCGGCGCCCGACCCCTGGTACACCGACCTGTGGCGCAGCATCTCCGAACCAGCCCCGGAAGGACCACGGTGACGACACCGAACGCCGACGACCTCGAGATCATCGCGAAGCAGTTGGGCCGCGAGCCTCGCGGAGTGCTCGAAGTCGCCTACCGCACCCCCGACGGCCTGCCCGCCGTGGTGAAGACCGCGCCCCGCCTGCCCGATGGCACCCCGTTCCCCACGCTCTACTACCTGACCGATCCCCGGCTCACCGCCGAGGCGAGCAGGCAGGAGTCGGCCGGGGTGATGCGCGAGATGACCGAACGCCTCGCCACCGACCCCGAACTGGCCGCCGCCTACCGTCGCGCGCACGAGAGCTACCTGGCCGAACGCAACGAGATCGAGTCCCTCGGCACCGATTTCACCGGTGGCGGCATGCCCGACCGGGTGAAGTGCCTGCACGTGCTGATCGCGCACTCCCTCGCCAAGGGGCCCGGTCTGAACCCCTTCGGTGACGAGGCCGTCGCGCTGGCCGCCGCCGCGGGCTTCCGCGGGACCGCGATCCCCGCCGACTGGCCCGCCGCACCTGACGAACAGGCATAATCGCGGGCAGTGCCCGAACGTGGGTCGAGACCTCTGGAGGACACCATGAGTGAGCGCATCGCCGCAGTCGACTGCGGCACCAACTCGATCCGCCTGCTGATCGCCGAGGTCGGGGCCGACGGCGGCCTCACCGACGTGCACCGGGAGATGCGCATCGTGCGGCTCGGTCAGGGTGTGGACGCCACCGGACGCCTCGCGCCCGAAGCCATCGAACGCACCCGCCTCGCCCTGGCCGATTACGTGGATGTGATGGTGGCGCAGGGCGTCTCACGCGTCCGCATGGTCGCCACCTCCGCCACCCGCGATGCCGCCAACCGCGACGATTTCTTCTCGATGACCCGCACCGAACTCGGCCGCGTCGTGCCCGACGCGGTCGCCGAGGTGATCACCGGCGACGAGGAAGCGCGCCTGTCCTTCGCCGGTGCCGTCGGTGAATTGTCCGCTGATGCGGGACCTTTCGTCGTGGTCGACCTCGGCGGCGGCTCGACCGAACTGGTCGTCGGCGACGAGAACGGTGTCCAGGCAGCCTATTCCGCGGATATCGGCTGTGTCCGCATCACCGAACGCTGCCTGGCGGGCAACCCGCCGACCGCCGACCAGGTCGCTGCCGCACGCGAATTCGCCCAGCAGAAGCTCGATGAGGCCTTCGCGAAGGTCCCCGTCGACAAGGTGCACACCTGGGTCGGGGTGGCGGGCACGATGACCACGATCACCGCCGTCGCCCTCGACCTGCCCGAATACGACTCCGCGCGGGTGCATCTCACCCGCCTGAGCCTCGCCGAGGTGCACCAGGTGTGCGACCGCCTGATCGGCATGAACCACGACGAACGCGCCGCCCTCGGCCCGATGCATCCCGGCCGCGTCGATGTGATCGGCGGCGGCGCGGTGATCACCGAAGTGCTGGCCGACGAATTGGCAGGCCGCGCGGGAGTTTCCGAACTCGTCGTCAGCGAGCACGACATCCTCGACGGTATCGCCATGTCGATCCTCGACGCGCCCGCCTGACTTCCGGCTCCCCGACGAGCGCAATCGCACCGGGTTCGGGTCGGCGGGTGTGCGCGACCCGGGTCAGGTGTCCGAGGCTGCGAGCGTCTCGGCTTCGGCCCGGAGGTCGGCCGCCTCGGCGGTCCGCTCCAATGCCGTCAATCCGGCGGTCTGGGTGGTCAGCGCGGTAACGAGCGACGCCTTCAATCCCTGCCCGAGCAACTGAACCGCGACCGCCTGTTGCTTCGTCGCGGTTTTCGCCCGCGGCCGGGTGGCTTTCGCGACCAGCGCCGGAAACCGCTTGTCGAAGCGGCGGACGAGCTGACGACGCAGGTCGATCTCTTCGGCCCGTAGCTCGACGGCTTCGCGCTTACGGTGGAGTTCGTCGAGGTAGAACGCCTCCTCGTAGAGCGACTGCGCCAAGTCGAGCATCTTCGCGTGTCCCAGCGGCCCGCTGACCAGCTCGCGGTGTGCCGCCGACGATTCCGCCGCGTGCAGCAGGGCCAAGTCGCTGTGGGCGCTGATCCAGTAGCGGCGCGCCATCCTGGCGTGGTATTCACCGAGCTTGTCGTTGATCCCGTGCGCCCCGATCACGAACGGCGGCGGCCGGAGCCCGAGCGTGGGCCCCGAGGCATACATCGACGACCGATCGATACGCGGCGTCTGCTCCGGATGCGCCGACGCGAGCTCCTGTTCGACGTGCCGCAGCGCGGTACCGTGGGCGAGCAGCCAGCCGTCGGCCACCTCGGAGGCGACCGCCAGATAGGTCACCGCGCCGAGAAACAGCGCCCCGGCCGCGGCGACCGGCCAGGTCCACCCCGAGGGCGACAACTTCCACACCGATATCGCCACCGCGTCCGCAACGGCGACCGATACGAAGAACCATCCGGCGAAGCGGGTTCCGCGAGCGGACAGGGTGGCCAGTGCCATCCACACGATGCCCCGGCCGACACCCGTGAACCCGATGCCGGGTATCACCAGGACTATCAGCCAGGCTTCCTCGCCGGTCCACAACCACAGTGGCCCCGCGATCGACCAGGCGAGTAGTGCCCAGATGAACGCGGCTCCCCAGCTACCGAAATCCTCCCCATCCATGCCGCGATGTTCGCAGGTGCCGCCGACAGAAAGCTTGCCGGATTCTTGGAATCCGCCGGTTCAGCTGCCGGTGCGCTCGCGATGCTTGCACCCGGGCCAGCAGCACGGCCGCCGCTGACCTTCCTCCAGTTCCTCCTGGGTGCGCCGAATCCGCCGTGCGCGGGTCGCGTCCTGCTTGGCGTCCTCGACCCAGCAGATGAACTCGTTGCGGGCCAGCGGCGTGATGTCCTGCCAGGCGCCCAGCGCTACCGAGTTGGCGAGCAGCGCAGCACGCAGATCAGCCGGCAACTCGTGCACAACGCCCCCGGGTACCTGTCGACTGCTCATCGGTCCACGGTAGCGCGCAAGCGTTCGACCTGCGGGTATCGCGAGCTTCATCAGCGGTGCTAGACAAAACAGAGTATATGTCTCATGATGAAGGCATGAGTACAACGATGTCTCATTCGGTGCGGTTCGAACTTCGCTCCGGAGACACTTGGCGCGATCCCTGGTCCATGTATTCCGCACTGCGTGATCACGACCCTGTTCACCGAGTGATCCCCGCGGGGCAGGAGGACAACGACTTCTACGTGCTGTCCCGGCATGTCGACGTGTGGATGGCGGCGCGCGACCCCGCGACCTTCTCCTCCGCGTCGGGGCTGACCGTCGACTACGTCGACCTGGTCGCCGCCGGGTTCGGCGCCGTCAAGCCGTTCGTCTTCATGGACCCGCCGGAGCACACCGATTTCCGGCGTCGGGTGTCGCCGGGATTCACTCCGCGCCAGGTGAATTCGGTCGAGCCCGCAGTGCGCAGATTCATCGTCGAACGCATCGAGAGACTGCGCGCGGCGGGCGAGGGCGACATCGTCAAGGACCTGTTCAAGCCGCTGCCCACCATGGTCGTCGCCCATTATCTCGGTGTGCCGGAACAGGATCACGAGAAGTTCGACGCGTGGACCGAGAACATCGTCGGCGGCGCGGTCGCGGGGGCCGGGCTTGCCGCGGGCGACCAGAACGCCTTCACCGCGGTGGGCGAAATGGTCGGCTATTTCAGTGAATTGATCGCCCGCCGCCGCGTCGAACCGGGCGACGACACCATCTCGCACCTGCTGGCCTCCGGTCTCGGCGCCGACGGCGACAACGAGGGCCTGGTCGCGATCCTCGGCTTCGCGTTCACGATGATCACCGGCGGCAACGACACCACCACCGGCAATCTCGGCGGTGCGGTCCAGCTGCTCACCGCCGCCCCCGACCAGCGACAGCTGCTCATCGACGATCCCTCGCTCATCCCGGACTCCATCGAGGAGTTCCTGCGGATGACCTCACCGGTGCAGGGCCTGGCACGCACCACCACCCGCGATGTCGAACTGCACGACACCATCATCCCGGAGGGCCGCCGCGTGCTGCTCCTCTACGGTTCGGGCAACCGCGACGAACGCGAATTCGGGCCCACCGCAGGCGAACTCGATATCCGCCGCGACCCCAAGCGCATCCTCAGCTTCAGTCACGGCCACCACCACTGCCTCGGCGCGGCGGCCGCCCGCATGCAGGCGCGCGTCGCGCTCGAGGAACTGCTCACCCGCTGCCCCGGCTTCACCGTCGACCTCGACGCGGTGCAGTGGTCGCAGGGCAACTACGTGCGCTGGCCGGTCTCGGTGCCGTTCCGCGCGGAGGGCCCGGCATGAGCGGTCGGCGCCCGGAGGCGGTAGCCCGCGTAACCACGCAGGGCGCCCGAGCATGCCGCGGGGAAACAGCATGAGCGGTGACTGGCTGGGCGCCGATCGGGCGGACCTGGCCGCCGAACGCATCATCGACGCGGCCGCCGAACTGTTCGCCGAACACGGGGTGGCCGCGGTCGGCATGGCCGAAATCGCCAAGGCCGCCGGGTGCTCGCGCGCCACGCTGTATCGCTACTTCGACAACCGGCACGCGGTGCGTCTGGCGTTCGTGCACCGCGAGACCCGCCGCATCGTCGCCCAGCTCGGCGAGCGGTTCCGCGACATCGCCGACCCGGGCGAACGGATCATCGCCGCGATGCTCGGCGCGGTCGAAGAAGTCCGCGCCAACCCCCTGCTCATCGCGTGGTTCCGGCCCGCCGACTCCGGCACGGCGGGCCGTATCAGCCAGGACTCCGACGTCATCGAATCGCTGGCCGCCACCATCTTCGCCCCCACGGACCTGACCGACCCGGAACGGAGCCGCCTGGCCCGCTGGCTCACCCGCATCATCGTCTCGCTGCTGTCGGCTCCCGGCCGCGATGCCGCCGACGAACGCGCCATGCTCGAAGAATTCGTCGTCCCGGTCATCAGCCGTACGTTCGTCGCACCGAATTAGAACGTGTTCTATATTCGAGGGAAAGTTCCGGCGATCCCTCGGGAGTCCAGATATGTACCAGTGGTCAGACGAAGACCTGATGTTCCGCGACGCTGTGCGCGGCTTCATCGCCAAGGAGGTCACCCCGCACGTCGACCAGCTGGAGAGCGGTGCGCTGCCGCCGTTCGACATCATCCGCAAGCTGTACGCCACCTTCGGGCTCGACGAGATGGCGCGCGAGGGCCTCGAGAAGGCGCTCGCCCGCGAAGAGACGGGTACCACCGGCTCGGGTAAGCCGGGCGGCGGTTTCAGCGGCGCGGGCAGCATGGGTGTGGTTCTCAACAGTGAGCTCGCCGGCGTGAGCCTGGGTCTGGTGGCCTCCATGGGCGTGAGCCTCGGTCTCGCCGTGGGCACCATCCGCAGCCGTGGCACCCTCGCGCAGAAGAAGCGCTGGCTGCCCGAACTGGTCACCATGGCGAAGGTCGGCGCCTGGGCCATCACCGAACCCGATTCGGGCTCGGACGCGTTCGGCGGCATGAAGTCCTACGTCCGCCGCGACGGCGAGGACTACATCCTCAACGGTCGCAAGACGTTCATCACCAACGGCCCCCACGCCGACGTCACCATCGTCTACGCCAAGCTCGACGAAGAGGACGGCACCGACCGCCGCGACCGCAAGGTGCTGACGTTCGTGCTGGACAAGGGCATGCCCGGTTTCGTGCAGAGTCCCGCGTTCAAGAAGATGGGCATGAACTCCTCGCCCACGGGCGAGCTGTTCTTCGAGAACGTCCGCATCACCCCCGACCGGTTGCTCGGCGAAACCGAGAACCCGGCCAAGGGCGACGGAAAAGACAGCGCCAAGGAATCTTTCGCGGCCGAACGCATCGGCATCGCCTCCCTCGCGCTGGGCATCATCAACGAATGTCACCGCCTGTGTGTGGATTACGCCAAGTCCCGCACGCTGTGGGGCAAGGAGATCGCGCAGTTCCAGCTCATCCAGCTGAAGCTGGCCGAGATGGAGATCGCGCGAATCAATGTGCAGAACATGGTGTTCAACGCCATCGAGCGCACCGCCGCGGGTGAGAAGGTGACCCTCGCCGAGGCCTCGGCGATGAAGCTCTACTCCTCCCGCGCCGCCACCGAGGTCGCGATGGAGGCCGTGCAGCTGTTCGGTGGCAACGGGTACATGGCCGAGTACAAGGTCGAACAGCTGGCCCGTGACGCCAAGTCGCTGATGATCTACGCGGGCAGCAACGAAATCCAGGTCACCCACATCGCCAAGGGCCTGATCGCCGGGTAGTACGCGGCGGCCCGCGTTCGCGGCACGCTCCGGCGT
>NZ_JBHWZY010000035.1:0-16634 GCF_042727815.1 Nocardia sp. NPDC060220 | reverse complement strand
CCAAAAATAGAGCTCTCAATCGCCGACGGTGATGGCCTGTGCTTCCTCGATCGAGTGGGGGGCCGGGTCGTGGTCGTCGATGTGGGCGAGCGCGGTGCGGCCGATGTAGAGGACCGCGACCGCGGCGGCCGTGCAGACCGCGCCGAGCCAGAACGGCAGCGACATGTTGTGCTCGCCGAGCTTGCCCGCCACCCACGGGGCGGCCGCACCGCCACCGAATCGGACGAAGCTGTACGCCGCCGACGCGGTCGAGCGCTCGACCGGCGCCGAGATCATCACGGCCTCGGTGATCAGCGTGTTGTTCACGCCGAGGAACGCACCGGCGATCACCACACCGACGATCAGCACGACCTTGTGTTCGGTGAACATCCCCATCACGGCCAGGTCGACCGCGAACAGGCCCAGCGACAAGGCCATCATCGGCAGCGAACCGAAGCGCGCCTGCAGTTTCGGGGCGAGGAACACCGAGGACAGGGCGAGCAGGATGCCCCAGCCGCAGAAGATGAAGCCGATCGCGTAGGTGCCCATGTCCAGCGGGAACGGGGTGAACGCGAGCAGGGTGAAGAAGCCGAAGTTGTAGAGCAGCGCGGTGATGCTCACGGTGAGCAATCCTCTGTGCCGCAGGGCTTTGAACGGCGCGGTGATCGAGGTGGGGTGCGCGGCCTTCGGCGTTTCGGGCAGCAGCACGACGATCGCGATGAAGGCGACGGCCATCAGCACCGAGACTCCGAAGAACGGTCCGCGCCAGCTGATTCCACCGAGCACGCCGCCCAGCAGCGGGCCGGTCGCGATGCCGATGCCGAGCGCGGCCTCGTAGAGAATGATCGCCTTGGCGACGCCGCCGGTGGCCGCGCCGACGATGGTGGCCAGCGCCGTCGCGATGAACAGGGCGTTGCCCAGACCCCAGCCCGCGCGGAAGCCGATGATCTCGCCGATGCTGCCGGACATGCCCGCCAGCGCGGCGAACACGATGATGATCGCCAGCCCGGACAGCAGCGTCTTCTTCGCGCCGAAGCGGCTCGAGATCACGCCGGTGACCAGCATGGCGACGCCGGTGACGGCCATGTAGCTGGTGAACAGCAACGACACCTGGGACGGCGTCGCGTTCAGCTGTTCGCCGATGGGCTTGAGAATGGGATCGACCAGGCCGATGCCCATGAACGCGATGACGCTCGCGAAGGCGACGGCCCACACGGCTTTGGGCTGGGAGTTGGTGGTTGCGGCGTTGTCGTCGCGAGTCAGCTGGGGGGTGCTCACTGGCGCTCCTGGTTGCATCACTGATGACCGCGGGCAACCGAGCGAAGGGCTGTCAGCAGGTCGTTCATGTCGGTATCGAGGCGGATCAGCCGATCGAGATCGAAATCGGCCAGTCCGGGTGCCATGGCGGCGGCGAACGCGCGTCTGGCCTCGGTGAGGCGGGACCGGCCGGCCGGGGTGAGCTCGATGAGCACTGCCCGGGAGTCGTGCGGGTCTTTGGTGCGGGATGCGAAGCCGTCGGTGACGAGTCGACCGATCAGCGCCGTTGCCGCCGGTTGGGAACATCTGTCGATCCGGGCGAAATCGCTGACCCGCAGCCCGCCGTGCTCGTCGAGCACGGAAAGGGCCCGCAGGACCGCGCGGGGCAGGTCGTCGTTGCTGATCGCCCCGGCCAGTCGGGTGAGCCGACCAGCGGTGACCAACAGGTCGACCACGATGTCGTCTGCCGATGGCTGCGCTGTCTGCTTCACAGGAGATTATATTACATAAGCTAATTATCTAAATCCAGACCGGTCCGCGCCCAAGCCCGGTGAAATGGCGCACAGCATGCCGAAAGCCCTGGTCGCGGAGCTGCGACCAGGGCTTTCGGTGAATACGATCTAGGCCGCGACCGGACGACGCCCGGTGCCGAACAGCTCGGCGGTGGCGTGCGCCCGCTTGAAAAAGAGGTGGGCGTCGTGTTCCCAGGTGATGGCGATGCCGCCGTGCAACTGGATGGTCTCGGCCGCCACCGTGGAGAAGGTCTCGGTGCAGTGCTTGCGCGCGACCCACACGTCCTCCGCGGCCGACGGACTGTCCTCGGCCACCGCGAGTGCGGCGGCCAGCGCCGCCGATTCGGCCGACTCGACCAGCACGTACATATCGGCCATCCGGTGCTTGAGCGCCTGGAAGCTGCCGATCGGACGACCGAACTGCACGCGCGAGGCCGTGTACTCCACCGTCATCTCGAGGCAGCGCCTGGCCGCGCCGACCTGCTCGGCGGCCAGTGCCGCCCAGGCGATCTCGCGCAGCCGGCGGCGCAGCGCGGCGGGGTCGCCGGTGCCGATCCGGGTGGCAGGGGCATCGGTGAAGGTGATGGTGGCGAGCTTGCGCGTGGGATCGAGCGCGGGGGTCGCGGTGACAGCCACGCCGGGGGCGTCCGCTGTCGTCTCGAACAGTCCGTCATCGGTCAGCACCAACAGCAGGTCGGCCTGAGCTCCGTGCGGCACGTAATGGGCCGCGCCACTGAGCTTCCCGCCGGTCGCGCTGACCCCGGCCGCATCCCATCCGGTGGCGTCCGCCCAGCACAGGGCCGCCGTGCGTGACCCATCCGCCAGATCGGGCAACAGCCGGGCGCACGACTGCTCGTCACCGGCCAGCAGAATCGCCTGCACCCCGAGCACCGCTGACCCGAGCATCGGCACACCGCTCAGCGTCCGCCCCAATTCGCCGACGACCATGAGCGATTCGACGAGCCCGGCGCCCGCGCCACCCCACTCCTCCGGCACCGCGAGCGCGGCGACCCCGACCTGCTCGCACAGCATCCGCCACAACTTCGGGTCGTACCCGAGGTCGGTGTCCATCGCGGTACGCAGCGCGGCCGACGTGGCGTGCTTGCCGAGCAGGGCCCGCACGGAGGTCCGGAATTCGAGTAGTTCATTCGATGACATGGGGTTCCTCGTAAGGCTCGGTGATGGCGGCGGCGGTGGGAGAGCGTCGGCTGCGGTTCGGCGGGACTCGGCTGCCACCGCGACACAGACCCGCGCGGCATTCGGCCGGTGTCGTCGGTGGCATCGCGGGTCTCAGCTCGTTGCGGCCGCAGGTTCGGCGGCGCGTAGCGCGTCGGCGATTCTGCCGCGATGGAAGTCGGCGGTGCCCCACGCAGTTCGAAGGGCCGCGACCTTGGTCAGCCACAGCGACAGGTCGAATTCCGCGGTGTAGCCGATGGCCCCGTGTACCTGAAGCCCGGCACGCGCGGCACGATGGGCGGCGTCGCCGCAGGTCACCAGGGCTGCCGAGACATCGCGAGCGCGGTCGTCCGAATCCAGTGTGAGGGCCGCGCGGTACACCAGCGGCTCGGCCAGATCCAAGGCGATCAGCACGTCGGCGAGTTGCTGTTTCACCGCCTGGAATTCACCGATCGCACGACCGAACTGCTTGCGCTGCTTCGCGTAAGAGGTGGTCTGCTCGAGAATCGAGCGGCCCGCACCGAGGAGCTGTGCGGCACAGGCGAGAACACCGATGTCGAAGGCGTAGTCGATGGCGGCTTCGGCCTCGGGGCCCTCGGCGGTCACTTCCTCGGCCCGCACGCGAAACAGCTTGCGGGCGGGGTCGATCGAGGTCACCGAATCCGTCGGCGCGACGCCGAGTGTCAGTCGGCCGTCGGCGGCGACGAGGACCGGATCGGCGATGTCGGCGTCGAGGGCGATGCCGCGCTGCGCCTCGAAGGTGATGGTGCCGAGCGCCTCGCCGCTCGCGAGCGCGGGCAACCATCGCTGGGCAGGTGCGTCGTCCGGAAGACGTTGCAGCAGAGCGGGAATCACGGCGGCGGACTCGATCACGGGCCCGGGCGCGGCGCCGCGGCCCAGTTCGATCAGCGCGACCACGAGATCGACGGTGGTGGCGTCCGCCCCGTCGTACTTCTCGTCGACGATCAGACCGAAGACGCCCATGTCGGCGATCTGCCGCAGCAGGGCGCGCCCCTTGGTGGTGTCACCGTCGGCCCAGGCACGCACCGCCGCGGGCACCTGTCCGGCATCGAGAATCTTGCGCAGTTCGGCGGCGAAGTCGAGCTGTTCGGTACTGAGCGCGAATCTCATCGCAGACCTCCTGTGTTCGCAAGGGCGATTCGGCCCGAGAAATTGACGTTCATCGCTTGCTCTCGCGGGGCAGTCCGAGGATGCGTTCGGCGATGATGTTGCGCTGGATCTCGTTGGTGCCCGCGTAGATCGGGCCCGAGAGCGAGAACAGATAGCCGTCGGTCCAGGTGCTGCGCTGCTCGGCGGCCGAGCCGAGCAGGTCCAGCGCCGTCTCGTGCATCGAGATGTCGAGCTCGGACCAGTACACCTTGGTGATCGACGACTCCGCGCCGAGCTGGCCGCCGTCGGTGAGGCGGGTGACGGTGCCGAAGGTGTGCAGGCGGTAGGACTCGGCGCCGAGCCAGGCGTCGACCACCGAGTTCCTGGCCGCGGTGTCGCTCGGGTCGGCGGTCTCGCGCCACAGGTCGATGAGGTGCTGCGCGGTGGCGCTGAACCGGCCGGGGCTGCGCAGCGAGAGGCCACGTTCGTTCGACGAGGTCGCCATCGCGACCCGCCAGCCCTCGTTCACGCCGCCGATCACGTCGTGGTCGGGCACGAAGACGTCGTCGAGGAAGATCTCGGCGAAGCCGGGTTCGCCGTCGAGCTGGGGGATCGGCCGCACGCTCACGCCCTCGGCGGTGAGCGGGAACATCACGTAGGTGAGTCCGTGGTGGCGCTGTGCCTCGGGATCGCTGCGGAACAGGCCGAACGCCCAATCGGCGAACGACGCACGCGAACTCCACGTCTTCTGGCCGTTGAGCAGCCAGCCGCCTTCGGTGCGCCGTGCGGTGGAGCGCAGGCTCGCGAGGTCGCTGCCCGACTCGGGTTCCGACCAGGCCTGCGCCCAGATGTCGTCACCGCGCGCCATGCGCGGCAGGATCCGCGCGAGCTGTTCGGGGGTGCCGTGCTCGAACAGCGTCGGCGCGAGCAGGAAGATGCCGTTCTGCGCGACCCGACCCGGTGCGCCCGCGGCGTAATACTCCTGCTCGAACAGCACCCACTCGAGGATCGACGCGTCACGCCCGCCGAACTCGCGCGGCCACGAGACCGCGGACAGCCGGGCCTGCGCCAGCTTCGCTTCCCATTCCCGATGCGCGGCGAAGCCTTCCGCGGTATCCATCGACGGCAACGGCTCCGCCGGTACGTTGGCGGCGAGGAACTCGCGCACCTCCAGCTGGAATTCCCGGGCAGCCGGGTCGATCTCGAGATCCACTTACTTCGTCCCGTTCTGTTCGGTAGAGGTGGCGGTGGCCTTCATCGAGCGGGCGTTCATCCCGCCGAGTGAATCGGCGCCGACCTCGGCGTTGTGCGCGTGTGCGAAATGGTGCAGCCCGAAGACCGAGTCCATGCCGGAGCGCATGCCCATCAGATCCTCGGCCTGGTTGACAGCCTTCTTGGTGAGCGCGAGCCCGAATTGCGGCATGGCGGAGATCTTCTCCGCGAGCCCCATCACCTCGGCCTCCAGCTGCTCGCGCGGCACGACCCGGTTGACCATGCCCCACTCTTTGGCCTGGGCCGCCCCGAACCGGTCGCCGGTGAACAGGAACTCCTTGGCCGCGCGCGGCCCCATCACCCACGGATGCGCGAAGTACTCCACACCCGGAATGCCCATCCGGACCACCGGATCGGAGAAGAACGCGTCATCGGAGCAGACGATCAGGTCGCACACCCAGGCCAGCATCAGCCCGCCCGCGATGCACGCGCCCTGCACCATCGCCACCATCGGCTTGGGGATCTCCCGCCAGCGCCTGCACATGCCGAGATACACCTCGGACTCGCGCGCGAAGCGCTGGTCACCACCGGGGCGATCGAGGTGGTCCCACCACAGCGCGGCCTTGTTCTCGTAGTGCACGTCGTGGTCGCGGCCCGGGGTACCGATGTCGTGGCCTGCGCTGAAGTGCTTTCCGTTGCCCGCCAGCACGATCACCTTGACCTCGGGATCCTCGACCGCGCGCACGAAGGCGGCATCGAGGGCATAGGTCATCTTCGAGTTCTGCGCATTGCGGAAATCGGGCCGGTTCATGGTGACGACGGCGACCGATCCGCGCACCGCGTAGGTGACGACCTCGGTCTCGGTTTCGGAACTCACGACTTCTCCTCACGTAGCTCACGCTTGAGCACTTTGCCCGCGGCGCTGTAGGGCAGCTGGTCGCGGAACTCGACAAGCCTGGGCACTTTGAAGTTCGCCAATTTGCCCGCGGCGAAGGCGATGACCTCGTCGGCGGTCAGCGTCGATCCGGCCTTGCGGACGACGACGGCCTTGCCGACCTCGCCCATCCGCTCGTCGGGCACGCCGATCACCGCCGACTCGGCGACGCCGTCGAGCCGGGCCAGGGTCTGTTCGATCTCGGCGGGGTACACGTTGAACCCGCCGGTGATGTACATGTCCTTGAGCCGGTCGGTGATCTTCAGATAGCCGCGCTCGTCGACGATGCCGATGTCGCCGGTGTGCAGCCAGCCGTCGGCGTCGATGGCCTCGGCGGTGGCCTCGGGGTCGTCGAGGTAGCCGAGCATCACGTTCGGTCCGCGCAGCAGCACCTCACCGGCGTCGGACAGGCGCAGTTCGAAGTCGGCGATCGGCCCGCCGCAGGTGTTGGCGATGGTGGCCGCGTCGTCGGACGGACGGCACATGGTGCCGAAACCGGCCGTCTCGGACAGGCCGTAGGCGGTGATCACCACCTCGAACGCGAGATCGTCGCGCATTCGCTCGATCAGCACCACCGGCACGGTCGCCGCGCCGGTCACCGCCACCCGCAGCGAGCTCAGGTCACGCTCGGTGCGCTGGGGATGCTCGAGGATGGTCTGGTAGATCGTCGGTGGCCCGGTGAGCACGGTGATCCGCGCGGACTCGATGAGCGCCAGCGCGGCGGGCACGTCGAAGGTGGCCTGCGGCACGATCGTGGCCCCGGTGACCAGGCACGCGAGAATGCCCGCCTTGTAACCGAAGTTGTGGAAGAACGGCGGGATCACCAGGTATCGGTCGCCCGCGCGCAGGGTCGAGCACTCGACCCAGCCGCGCACCACCCCCAGCGCCTGCCGGTGCGCGACGAGGGTGCCTTTGCTGCGGCCGGTGGTGCCGGAGGTGAACAGGATGTCGGAGATGTCGTCGGGGGAGACCTGGGCCGCCCGCTCCTCGCCGATTTCTTCGGACACCGTCGCGGCCTGTGCGAGCAACTCGTCCCACGTCACCGTCGCGCGTGCGGGCTCGGCAGTGGCCGGGGCCGCTTCGCTCTCGATCGGAATGACGACGACGGTCCCGATACCCAGTTCCGGTGCCGCCGCCGCGAGTTCCGCCGCCCGATCGCGGCCGAGGAACGGACCGGCGACGAACAAGGCCTTCGCGTCGACCCGGGCCAGCACGTCGACGGCCTCGGCCGCCACGTAGCGGGTGTTCAGCGGCACCAGCGCGGCCCCGGCGGAGTGCGCGGCCAGGGCGGCGATCACCCAGTGATAGGTGTTCGGCGCCCACATCGCGACCCGGTCGCCGGGGGAGATGCCGCGGGCGATCAGGGCGCGGGCGGCCACCCGGACCTGGTCGAGTAGTTCGGTCCAGTCCAGGCGGATCGCGCCGTCGATCAGGGCAGGCTCGTGCGGATGCGCCGCTGCGATGTGGCGCAGCGCCTGCGGAGTGGTTTGTGCAGGGGGTGTCACGGGGTCCTCACCGTTGTGCGGTTCGCTGTTCTTCCGAAGCAGCTAACAAAGCAAGTGCTTGGTAGGTTATCCTACCGAGGTGGGCGTGATCCAGACCTCAGATTCCGATACCGCGACTTCCGACGCGGAGTTTCGCGCGGAAATACGCGATTGGCTCGCCGAAAATCTTTCGGGCGAGTTCGCTGACCTGCGCGGCACCGGTGGACCCGGCCGCGAACACGAATTCTTCGACGAGCGGCTGGCCTGGGACCGCCACCTCGCCGCGGCGGGCTGGACCTGCCTCGGCTGGCCGGTCGAATACGGCGGTCGCGGCGCCAGTGTGCGTCAGCAGGTGATCTTCCACGAGGAATACGCCAAGGCCGACGCGCCGGCGCGGGTCTCGCACGTGGGCGAGGAACTGCTCGGCCCCACCGTGCTGGCCTTCGGCACCGAGGAGCAGAAGAAGCGCTTCCTGCCGGGCGTGCGCTCGGTCGGCGAACTGTGGTGCCAGGGCTATTCCGAGCCCGGCGCCGGTTCCGACCTGGCCGCCGTCTCGACCACCGCGCGCCTGGACGGCGACAAGTGGGTGATCAACGGCCAGAAGATCTGGACCTCGCTCGCGCACGTCGCCGACTGGTGCTTCGTCATCGCCCGCACCGAGCGCGGCTCGAGCCGTCACAAGGGCCTGTCCTATCTGCTGGTCCCGATGAACCAGCCGGGCATCGAAGTGCGGCCGATCGAACAGCTCACCGGCACCTCCGAGTTCAACGAGGTCTTCTTCGACGATGCCGTCACCGATGCAAACCTGGTGGTCGGCGCGCCGGGCGACGGCTGGCGAATCGCGATGGGCACGCTCACCTTCGAGCGCGGCATCTCCACCCTCGGCCAGCAGATCCGCTTCGCGCGCGAGCTCTCCGACATCGAAGATCTGGCCCGGCGCACCGGCGCCGCCGACGACCCGCTGATCGCCGATCGCCTCGATCGCGCCTGGGTGGGACTGCGGGTGCTGCGCGCGCACGCGCTGCGCACCATGAGCGAGGACCACGACGACGCGGGCGGCGCCTCGGTGTCGAAGTTGCTGTGGGCCAACTGGCATCGCGACCTCGGCGAACTGGCGATGGCCGTCCAAGGCGCGACGGGCCTGCTCACCGGCCCCGACGACATGACCGCATGGCAGCGGCTGTACCTGTTCAGCCGCGCCGACACGATCTATGGAGGTTCGAACGAAGTGCAGCGCAACATCATCGCCGAGCGTGTGCTCGGTCTCCCGCGAGAGGCACGCCCGTGAGTGAGCAGACCCATTCGGGCGCGAACAAGTCCCTGTCGATCGCGCCGGCTTCGATCCCCGGACACGGCCTGCTCGCGGGCCGGACGGCCGTGATCACCGCCGCCGCGGGCACCGGCATCGGCTCTGCGACCGCGCGCAGGCTCCTCGAAGAGGGCGCCGACGTGGTCGTCTCCGACTGGCACGAGCGCCGGTTGACCGAGACCGCCGAGCTGCTGGCCAAGGAGTTCCCCGAGCGCCGGGTCGGTGCCGTGGTCTGCGATGTCCGCGACACCGCGCAGGTGAATCAGCTGCTGGCCGACGCGGCCGCCGAACTCGGCCGGATCGACATCATGGTCAACAACGCGGGCCTCGGCGGTGAGACCCCGGTGGTCGACATGACCGACGAGCAGTGGGACCAGGTTCTCGACATCACCCTCACCGGCACCTTCCGCTGCACCCGTGCGGCGCTGGGGTACTTCCGCGGCGCGGGCCACGGCGGCGTGATCGTGAACAACGCCTCCGTCCTCGGCTGGCGTGCCCAGCACGGCCAGGCGCACTACGCCGCCGCCAAGGCGGGGGTGATGGCGCTGACCAGGTGCAGCGCGGTCGAAGCCGCCGAATTCGGGGTGCGGATCAACGCCGTCGCGCCGAGCATCGCCCGTCACCCGTTCCTGGACAAGGTGAGCTCGACCGAGTTGCTCGACTCGCTCAGCGAGCGCGAGGCCTTCGGTCGCGCCGCCGAACCGTGGGAAGTAGCGGCGACGATCGCCATGCTGGCCAGTGACTACACCTCGTATCTGACCGGCGAGGTTGTCTCGGTGAGCAGCCAGCGCGCATGATCGCCGTGGCGGGTTCTCCGAAACCAAGCAAGTGCTTGGTTGTACGATGACGGGTGTGACCGCACCCGACACCGTGAAACGCACCCGCCGCGCCGAACTCCTCGACCTCGCCGCCGACCTGTTCGCCGAACGTGGACTGCGCGCCACGACGGTGCGCGATATCGCCGACTCGGCTGGCATCCTGTCGGGCAGTCTGTATCACCATTTCGACTCCAAGGAATCGATGGTCGACGAGATCCTGCGCGGATTCCTCGACGACCTGTTCGGTCGCTACCGCGAGATCGCGGGCGCGAGCATGAGCTCGCGAGACACCCTGGAGTCCTTGGTGATCGCGTCCTACGAGTCGTTCGACCGCCATCACGCCGCCGTCGCGATCTACCAGGCCGAGGCCAAGAACCTGCGCGACGCCGAGCGGTTCGGCTACATCCGCGACTTCAATACCGAGTTCCGCGACCTATGGCACCGCGTGCTCGCCGCCGGCGTGGCCGACGGCAGCTTCCGGCCCGAACTCGACGTGGAACTGGCCTTCCGCTTCCTGCGCGACACCGTGTGGGTCGCGGTCCGCTGGTACACCCCCGGTGGCCCGATCACCGTGCAAAACCTTGCCCAGCAATATCTCACCATCGTGCTCGACGGGCTGACCCTGCCCGGGAGCACCGCGAAATAGGAGTTCCATCATGACCGCATCCGCCGAGCGCCGCCCCTATGCCCCGTTGCGGGAGGCCTATGTGATCGATGCGGTGCGTACCGCGGTCGGCAAGCGCGGTGGCGCGCTGGCCGAGGTGCATTCCGCCGATCTCGGCGCGGCCGCGCTGCGTGGGCTCGTCGAGCGCACGGGCATCGACCCGGCCGTCGTCGACGACGTGATCGTCGGTTGTGTCGACAACCTCGGCCCGCAGGCGGGCAATATCGGCCGCACCATGTGGCTGGTCGCGGGATACCCCGAAGAGGTCCCCGGCGTCACCGTCGACCGGCAGTGCGGTTCCAGCCAGCAGGCGATCAACTTCGGCGCGCAGGCCATCATGAGCGGCACCGCCGAGGTCATCGTGGCAGGCGGCGTGCAGAACATGAGCGCCATCCCGATCGGCGCCGCCATGCTCGCGGCCAAGCCCTACGGCTTCGAGTCCTCGTTCATCGGCGCCAAGGGCTGGGACTCGCGCTACGGCACCGGCGAGGTCTCCCAGTTCAAGGGCGCCGAGATGATCGCCGAGAAGTGGGGCATCAGCCGCGAGGACATGGAGCGCTGGGCGCTGCAGAGCCATCAGCGCGCCAAGACCGCCATCACCGAGGGCCGCTTCGACAACGAGATCGTGCCGGTCGGCGACTTCACCGTCGATCAGGGTCCGCGCGAGACCAGCTTGGAGAAGATGGCGTCGCTGCAGCCGCTGTCGGAGGGCAGCCCGCTCACCGCGGCGGTCGCCAGCCAGATCTCCGACGGCGCCAGCGCCACCCTGCTCGCCTCGGAATGGGCGGTCAAGGAGTACGGCCTCACCCCGCGCGCCCGCATCCATCACGTCAGCGCGCGCGGCGCCGACCCGATCTTCATGCTCAGCGCGCCGATCCCGGCCACCCAGTGGGCGCTGGAGAAGACCGGCCTCACCATCGACGACATCGACGTCATCGAGATCAACGAGGCCTTCGCCCCGGTGGTGCTGGCCTGGATCAAGGAGATCGGCGCCGATCCCGCGAAGGTGAACGTCAACGGTGGGGCCATCGCGCTCGGCCACCCGCTCGGCGCGACCGGCGCCAAGCTGTTCGCCACCCTGCTCAACGAGCTCGAGCGGGTGAACGGCCGCTACGGCCTGCTCACCATCTGCGAGGGCGGCGGCACGGCCAACGTGACGATCATCGAGCGTCTCGACGCCGACAAGAAGTAGCTCCGCCGTTCGAAAAATGGTGGTCCTCGGCGGGTTTCACCGGGGACCACTCTTCGTTCGCCACCATTGGGTCGCCACATCCCAGCGCCGCAGCGCGGCGGGCACGTCCGGTCTCGGCGAGGGTGATTCATCCCACCTATGATGGCCTGGTGAAGGTGCTCGGTGCATGCCCGCTCGATTGCCCCGACGCGTGCTCGTGGGTGGTGACCGTCGAGGACGGGGTGGCCACGGGGCTGCGTGGGAACAAGGAACATCCGGTCACGCGCGGTGCGCTGTGTGTGAAGGTGAATCGGTATCTCGAGCAGGTCGGTGCGCCGGGCAGACTCCGGTATCCGATGCGCCGGGTGGGGCCGAAGGGGTCGGGCCAGTTCGAGCGGATCAGCTGGGACGATGCGCTCGACGAGATCGCCACGCGCCTCACCGGCATCATCGACGAATTCGGTGGTGAGGCGGTCTGGCCGTTCCACGGCACCGGCAGCCTGGGCTATATCCAAGGGCTGGAAGGCTTTCCGGGGCGCAGGATGTTCAACCTGCTCGGGGCGTCGCATCACGCGCCGACCATCTGCTCGGTCGCGGGCGGCACCGGCCTGCGCTACACCCTCGGCACCTCCGGCGGCATGGACCCCGAGGACTTCGCGCAGTCGAAACTGATCCTGCTGTGGGGCACCAACCCGCTCACCTCCGGCCATCATCTGTGGAAGTTCGTGCAGGACAGCGGCGCGTACCTGGTGTCGATCGACCCGGTGCGCACCAAGACCTCCGAACGCTGCGACGAGCACATCGCTCCGCTGCCCGGCACCGACGCCGCGCTGGCGCTCGGCCTGCTGCACGTGATCGTCTCGCTCGGCGCGCAGGACGAGGAGTTCATCGCCGAACACACCGAGGGCTGGCCCGAATTCCGGGACCGCATCACCGAATTCACGCCGGAACGCACCGCGGCGATCACGGGCGTTCCCGAAGATCAGATCGTCGCGCTCGGTGAAAGGATCGCGCGCACCAGGCCGACCGCGATCCGCGCCTCCCAGGGCATGCAGCGCCACGCCGGCGGCGGGATGGCCCTGCGCGTGCTCGCCTGCCTGCCCGGCGTCACCGGCGACTGGGCGATACCCGGTGGGGGACTGCACTATTCGACCAGCGGGCACTTCCGGCTCGACGAAGCCGCGCTGACCCGCGACGACCTGCTGGCGCACCCGGTCCGCACACTCTCGATGACCAGACTCGGCGAAGCCCTGCTCGAGACCGATGAGCCGCCGGTGAAGGCACTGTTCGTGATCGGGGCCAATCCGGTCGGCTCGAATCCCGACCAGCGTCGCGTGATCGAGGGGCTGTCGCGCAAGGACCTGTTCACCGTGGTCCTCGAGCACTTCGGCACCGACACCGTCGACTACGCCGACATCGTGCTCCCCGCCACGATGCAACCCGAGCACCTCGACGTGCTCGCCGGCTACGGCCACCTCTACCTGATCTGGAACGAGCCCGCCGTCGATCCGCCGGGCGAATGTCTGTCCACGACAGAGACTTTCCGCAGACTCTCGCATCGGCTGGGTCTGACCGAACCGGCGCTGTACGACTCCGACGAAGAATTGGCCGGGCAGCTGCTGAAGGGCTACGACCTCGACCGGCTCAGGGCCGAGGGGTTCCTCAAGGTGCAGGCCGGTCCGGTGCCCGCAGGCAAGCTCCAGTTCGTCTCCGCCAGAGCGGAATCGGCGGGTCACGACCCGCTGCCGGACTACACACCCCCCGCCGATTCCGGCGGCGGTCTGGTGCTGATCTCCGCCGCCTCGCACTACTTCCTGAACAGCTCCTTCGGCTCCAACCCGGAATTGCGACGTCGCGCAGGCGAATCCAGCATCACCCTGCACCCCGGCGACGCCGCCGCGCGGGGCATCGCCGACGGCGCCGCGGTGGTCGTCTCCAACGATCGCGGCTCCTTCGAGGCCGTCGCCGAGGTATCGGACCGGGTGCGGCCCGGAGTCGCAGGCACCACCAAGGGCCGCTGGGCGAAGTTCACCGGCGGTGCCACCGTGAACGCCACGATCGCCGAACGAGATTCGGACTACGGCGGTGGCGCGGTGTTCCACGACAACCGCGTCGAGGTGCGCCCCCGCTGATCGCCGCGTTCAGAACTCGACGGCGTCGCGGATCAGCGGGCAGGTCATGCAGTGGCCGCCGCCGCGGCCGCGGCCGAGTTCGGCGCCGACGATGGTGATCACCTCGACGCCTTCCTTGCGCAGGGCCGCGTTGGTGTGGGTGTTGCGGTCGTAGGCGAACACGACGCCGGGTTCGACCGCGACCAGGTTGTTGCCGCTGTCCCACTGCTGGCGTTCGTTGGCGTAGTAGCCGCCGCCGGTCTCCACCACCCGCAGCTTCGGCAGGTTCAGCGATGCGGCCACCACGTCGAGGAACGGCGCGGTCTCCTCGGTCACCTCGACACCGGGTGCGCGGTCGCTGGGCCGCAGGGAGAACGGGTGGATGTTGTAGACGATGTCGGGATACACCGTCACCAGGTCGCGGTCGGCGAAGGTGAACACGGTGTCGAGGTGCATGGCCGAGCGCAGCTTCGGCATCCCCGCCACGATCACGCGCTCGGCGGCGCCTGCGGCGAACAGCGACGCGGCGACCTGGGTGATCGCCTGCCGGGACGTCCGTTCGCTCATCCCGACCAGCACCACCCCGTTGCCGACCGGCATCACATCGCCGCCCTCGAAAGTGGCCAGTCCCCAATCCTGTTCGGGATCTCCCCACCAGACCTTCGCGCCGGTGAAGTCGGGATGGAACGCGTAGATCGCCGCCATCAGCAGCGTCTCGTCGTGCCGGGCGGGCCAGTACAGCGGATTGAGGGTGACGCCGCCGTAGAGCCAGCAGGTGGTGTCGCGGGTGTAGAGCGTGTTCGGCAGCGGCGGCATCAGATACTCACGGACCCCGGCCTGCTCGCGCGCCAGCGCCAGGTAACCGGAACGGAATTCGGCGGGCAGGTCCGCGGTCGCGAGTCCGCCGATGAGGTAGGTCGCCAGGGTCCGGTCGTCCACCGAGTCCAGGTAGGCCCTGGTGTCGTCGATCAGCCCGAGCCCGACTTCGTTGGCCACGATCTTGCGGTCGAGAATCCAGTCCTTCGCGCCGGGCACGGCGAGGGTCTCGGCGAGCAGATTGTGCAGCTCGACCACCTCGACGCCGCGGTCGCGCATCTTCGTCATGAAGTCGAAGTGGTCGCGCTTGGCGTTCTGCACCCACAGCACGTCGTCGAAGAGCAGGTCGTCGCAGTTGGTCGGAGTGAGCCGTTCGTGCGCCAGGCCGGGCGCGCAGACCAGCACCTTGCGCAGCGTGCCGACTTCGGAATGGACGCCGAACGCGGTGGCGGGGGTTCCGGTCATTTCTGCTCCTCGAAAGATCGGGCGGACTCAGATCGAGATGGCGCCGGTCGCCAGGCCGACGATGCCGACAACAGCGCCGAGGGCGACGGCGCCGAACAGGACCGCCTCCCAGAGCGAGAAGATCCGCTTGCCCGCCTCGCGACGGGTCAGGGCGAACAGGATGGTGCCGGGCGCGTAGATGATGCACGACAGCAGCAGGAATTCGAGGCCGGCCGCGACGAGCATGAACGCGGTGTAGAAGGTGGCGACGAAGGCGATGACGAGCTCTTTGGTGCGGTCGCCCGGCTGGATCCGCTCGTAGGTCTCTCTGGTGTAGGCGAGTTTGAGCGCGTAGGCCGCGGCCAGCAGGTACGGCACCAGCGACAGCGAACTGCACAGCTTGAGGGTGAAGGTGAACGCGTCGTCGGAGAACAGCGTGGTGACCAGCACGATCTGGATCAGCACGGTGGTGAAGATCAGCGCGACCACCGGCACATTCGCGGCGTTGACCCGGGCCAGGAACGACGGCATGTCCCGGTCCTTCGCCGCCACGAACAGCACCTCCGCGGCCATCAGCGTCCAGGCCAGGTAGGCGCCGAGGACCGAGATGATCAGTCCGATACTGATGAACCAGGCACCCCAGGTACCGACGGCGGATTCGAAGACCGGCGACATCGACGGCTGCTGCGCCACGGCGAGTTCGTCACGCGGCATGATGCCGAACGACACCATGGTCACCGACGCGAAAATAGCCAGCACGCTGAGGAATCCGAGCACGGTGGCGCGACCGATGTCCTCGCGCTTGCGCGCGTACCTGGAGTACACGCTCGCACCCTCGATGCCGAGGAACACGAACACTGTCACCAACATGGTCGAACGCACCTGTTCGACCAGCGATTCGGAATACGCGTCGCCGCCCCAGAAGTTGTCGGCGAAGACACCGGGGTCGAAGTAGAACAGCAGCACCACGATGAACACCAGGATCGGCACCAGCTTGGCCACGGTGACGATCTGGTTGATGGTGGCGGCTTCCTGGATCCCGCGCAGCACCATGAAATGGAACGCCCAGATGCACACCGTGGACAGCAGCACCGCGGGAACGGTGTTGCCCTCACCGAAGATGGGCAGCACCTGCCCGAGGGTGGACTTGATCAGCACCCAGTAGCTGACATTGCCGACACAGGCGCTGGCCCAGTACCCGAACGCGGAGAAGAAACCGAGGTACTCACCGAAGCCGGCCTTCGCGTAGGCGTACACACCGGCGTCGAGGTCTGGTTTGCGCACGGCCAGCGTCTGGAAGACGAACGCCAGCATCAGCATTCCGGTGCCGGCGATCGTCCAGGCGATGATCGCGCCGAATCCGCCGGTGGCCTGGCCGAAGTTGCGCGGCAGCGAGAAGACGCCCGCACCGACCATGGAGCCGACCACCATCGCCGACAAGGTCAGCAGCGGCATCTTCTTGGTCGCGGTCTGTTCCGAGGCTGTCATCGCGCTACTCCTGCGGGTCGGTGTGGCGATGGGGCGGACACGGGCCGAGGGTCGCGGCGAGGAGGGTGGCACGGGCGACTGGTACCCCGCCGTGGCCCGCTACAGCCAGTCCTCCGACCGCAAGGGCGCGGACCAGTTCGCGAAGCGCG
>NZ_JBHWZY010000034.1:0-16791 GCF_042727815.1 Nocardia sp. NPDC060220 | reverse complement strand
AACTGGACCCGGCGCGGGTTCGAGACACCGCCGCCGACCTGCTCACCGGGTACATGGTGCCCTCGGCCGTCGTGGTGCTCTCGACGCTGCCGGTGACAGTGAACGGCAAGCTCGATCGAAATGCCCTGCCCGCACCCGACTTCGGCCGTAACGAGGACGAATACGACGCGCCGCGCTCACCGTCGGAGATCGCGATCGCCGAGGTCTTCGCACGGACCCTGAACGTGGCCAGGGTCGGTGCCGGTGCCGGCTTCTTCGATCTGGGCGGCAACTCACTGCTCGCGACCATGGCGGTGGCCGAACTGCAGGGCCGCGGCGTGCAACTCGAACTGCCGTGGATGTTCGACGACGCGACACCGCGGGCTCTGGCGCGCAGGGTCGATGCGGCTGAGGGCGGTTCGGGCATGCAGGTGCTGCTGCCCTTGCGGCCCGCAGGCGATGCGACCCCACTGTTCGCGATCCACCCGGCGGGCGGGCTGGCCTGGTTCTACGGCGGACTCGTCGGGCATCTGCGCGGCGATCGGCCGGTGTTCGGCCTGCAGGACCCGCACGTCGTCGCCGCCGAGCCCCCGGCCACGTCGATCGATGAGCTCGCGCACCGCTATGTCGACGAGATCCGCCGGACCCAGCCGAACGGTCCGTACCACCTGCTCGGCTGGTCGCTGGGCGGCCAGATCGCCCACGTGGTGGCGACACTGTTGCAGGAACAGGGCGAACAGGTCGCGCTGCTGGCCATGATGGACAGCGCGGTCGGTGCGCCACCGATCACTCCCGACACCGATGTCGCGCCGGGGGAGCTGATGGCCGACCTGCTCGGTGGCTGGCGGGAACTGTTCGACCTCGGCGACACCGTCACCGCGAGCACCACCGAGCAGGCCTGGCAGGTGATCCGCGATCAGATCACCGGTACCGGCCTGTTCGGCGCCGACCAGGTCGACCGGGTGATGGAGAGTTTCTCCACCGCAGGCGAACTCGTCGGCGACTATCACCCGCGGATCTTCGACGGCGACCTGATCTTCTTCACCGCGGGCAAAGACCGCGACGACACCGAGGCCGTCGCGCAGACGTGGCAACCGCACATCACCGGCCGTATCCACAACACTGTGCTCGACGCTCGCCATCTCGAGCTGACCCACCCGTCCGCGCTGGCCGTGATCGGCCCGATCCTCGAAGGATTCATGATCTGATGACGACACAGCAGCAACTGCGCCTCGACGACGGCCGTACCGTCACCTGCACCAGCCCCGCCGAAGCGCGCATGCTCTGGAACGAAATGATCGCCGACGGGTACTACCGCCAGGCTGCCGCGACCCTGCGTCCCGGTGACCTCGCGGTCGACATCGGCGCCAATATCGGACTCAGCGCGATGATGTTCGCCGAAACGCTCCCCGGTGTCCGCGTGATCGCCGCCGAACCCGCTCCCGCTATCTTCGACTGCCTGCACCGCAATATGGCAGCCCATGTGCCAGGCGGTGTTGCCCTCGAGGTCGCGGTGGGCGCCGCACCCGGTGTGCTGCCGTTTACCTGGTACCCCCGCGCCACCGCGAACTCGAGTCTGTATGCCGACCGTGAAGCCGATGACGATGCGACGAAGACCTTCCTGCGCAACAGTGGCCTGCCCGACGACGCGATCAGCCTCATCACCCGCGGCCTGCACGACGGGGAGCAGATCGATGTCGAGGTCACCACGGTGTCGGCGATCCTTGCGCAGGAAGATCCGGTCGCCGAGATCGGCGTACTGAAGATCGACGTCGAGCGCGCCGAATTCGATGTCCTGCTCGGCATCACCGAATCCGACTGGCCGCGCATCCGCGCCGTCGTCGCCGAGGTGCACGACCGCGACGGCCGCCTCGCCGAATTCTGCGAGGTCCTCAACCTCCACGGACTCACCTCGCGTATCAGGCAGGACCCGTCGCTGGCAGGCACCGAACTGCACGAGGTGTATGCCGTGCGAGCCTGATGGCACGGGTCGTACTGTCGCGCAAGCTGATTCAGGAGCCGATCGGTGTTCTCGCCAGCGCGGCGGCCACGTCGGCGGCTCGGCGCGCCTGGTCGGCAGTGACGGGTTCGTGGGTGATGAACAGCCGGTGGAACAGTGGTGCGACCGCGAGCCGGATGATCTCGGCGGCGTCGACCTCCGGGTCGACTTCACCGCGCGCGACCGCCCGCGCCACGATCGCCGCCGCCTCGTCGTGTCTCGCCGCGTAGAAGCCGCGCAGCGCGTCGGCGGCCTCGGGATGTTGCATCCCCGCTGCGATGAAAGCTGTTGCCAGCGAGCCTGATTCGGGATCGGCGAAGCCCTGTCGGAGCAATTCGGTCAGCGCACGGAGATCTCCGGTGAGGGTGCCCGTATCGGGGATCGGCCATGGCTGTTGCGAGGCGCGCTCGAGCGCGTCGGCGACGAGCCCCTCCGGGCCGCGCCAGCGCCGATAGACGGTGGTCTTGTGCACTCCGGCGCGCTGAGCGACAGCTTCCATGCTCAGGTCCTGGTAGCCCCGCTCGGCGAGTTCGTCCGCCGTCGCGTCGAGAACGGCTTCCCTGACTCGGGCGCTGCGTCCGCCGGGGCGTCGTTGTGGTTCCAAAAACAACTCCTGTTGCGTTAGCTGTCGCGGTTTTGTACAGTTAAAGCTACACGAGTAGCGATTGGAGCACTGTTTGACCACTCAACTGTCCCTGCGCGGAGTCTCGAAGTCCTATGCGGACCGGCCCGTGCTCGACACCATCTCGGCCTCGATCCGGCCCGGTGAACGCGTCGGCATCGTCGGCGAGAACGGCGCAGGCAAATCGACGCTGCTCGACCTGCTCGCCGGGCTCGCTCGACCCGACGCGGGCACGATCACCGTCACCGCCGAGGGCGGGATCGGCCACCTCGCGCAAACACTGCCCGGCGACACAGTCGGTGCGGCCATCGAACTGGCGCTGGCCGAACTGCGCGAACTCGAGGCAGGCATGCAAGCCGCCGCCGAAGCGCAGGACATGGACCGCTACGGCGCGCTGCTCGCCCGTTTCGAGGCGCGCGACGGCTACGCCGCCGATGCCAGGGTGGACGCGTCGATGCACGGACTCGGAGTGGCGGGTATCGGCCGTGACCGACCCCTCGACAGCCTGTCCGGCGGAGAACGGGCCCGCCTCGGGCTGGCCTGCCTGCTCGCTGCCTCGCCGGAGGTGCTCCTGCTCGACGAACCGACCAACCACCTCGACGACGCCGCGCTCACCTGGCTGGAACACCGCCTGCGCACCCATCAGGGCACCGTCGTGCTGGTCTCGCACGACCGGACCTTCCTCGATCGGGTGGTCACCGCGGTGCTCGAGGTCGCCGACGGCGCGTTGACCCGCTTCGGCGGCGGCTACACCGGATTCCTGACGGCGAAGGCGGCCGCGCGCATTCGCTGGGAACAGGCCTATGCGCAGTGGCGCAGCGAGATCGGGCGGCTCGAGGAGTTCGCCACGAGCACTGCCCAGCAGGTCGCGCCGGGTCGCGCGATGACCGACAACAACAAGATGGCCTACGACCGCAATGCCGGGCGGGTGCAGAGCTCGGTCGCGTCGCGGGTGCGCAATACGGCCGAGCGCCTGCGCCGGCTGCGCGAGGAGCCGGTGCCGCGACCACCCGAACCGTTGCGGTTCCGCGGCCGATTCACGGCAGGCAGCGGCGTGGAGTTCCACCTCGGCGCGCTGACGCTCGGCCCGCGCGAGCGGCTGCTGATCCACGGACCCAACGGTTCGGGCAAGTCGACACTGCTCGACGCGATCCACGCGGCAGCACCGGGACGCATCGGCTACCTGCGCCAGGACGAGCGCTTCGATCCGGCCCGAAGTGTCACCGACACCTACGGATTCGGGCGCGATTCATTGCTGGCGACAGGGCTGTTCGCCCCCGAACTGCTCGATCGTGAGGTCGGTACCCTCTCGGAAGGTCAGCGGCGCAGGCTCGCGCTGGCCGGTGTGCTCGCCGGTGAACACGACCTGTTGCTGTTGGACGAGCCGACCAACCACCTGTCGCTGACCTTGGTCGAGGAAGTCGAACGCGCGCTGAGCGAGTATCGGGGTGCGGTGGTCGTGGTGTCGCACGACCGGGCGCTGCGCCGTCGTTTCCGCGGAATACAGAAGGGAATTGAGGACTTTGGCTGAGATCGTGGAAGTGATCGACGTACCCGGCGCTCCGTACGGGATCACTGTCGGGCCCGACGGGGCGCTGTGGTTCACGCTGGTGACGCAGGGTGTGATCGGACGTTGCGCGGAGGGGATCGTGCGCTCCTATCCGCTCGAGCAGTCCGACGGGCAACCGACAGTGATCGTCGCCGGTTCCGATAATGACCTGTGGTTCACCGAGTTCCAGGGTGGTCGGCTCGGGCGGATCACCGTCGACGGTGTGGTAACGAGCCTGTCCGTGGAAGGTCCCTACGGTGCGTGCGCCGGGCCGGACGGAGCGCTCTGGTTCACCGAATTACAGGCGGGTCGGGTCGGGCGACTGGCCGCGGACGGCAACCTCACCCGCGTCGAGGTCGACGGTATGCCCTCGATGGTCACGTCCGGGCCCGATGGGGCGCTGTGGCTCACGGTGAACCAGGGCAATGCGATCGCCCGCGTCGACACCGACCTCGCGCTACGCGTCTACCCGATCCCCACGCCCGCGGCCGCGCCGGTCGGCATCACCGCGGGCCCCGACGACGCACTGTGGTTCACCGAAATCGGCGCGGGTGCGATCGGGCGCATCGACCTCGACGGCACCGTCGCCGAATTCGCGCTCCCGGCGACCGACGCCCGCCCGCACGCGATCGTGGCAGGCCCCGACGGTGCGCTGTGGTTCACCGAGTGGGCGAGCTGCCGTCTCGGCCGGATCACCACCGACGGCACGATCACTCATCTCGACCTACCGGGCGCCGAACCGCACGGACTCACCGTCGACGCTGCCGGTGACCTCTGGGTAGCGATGGAATCCGGTGCACTGGTGCGGGTTTCCCTGTAGCTGCCTCCGTGCCGGTGACCTACGGCGTGGTCAGCGCCTTGACGACCGCGGTGCCGAAGCCGAGGTCGTTGCTCGTCGGCATGCGGGTGTAGGTCCCGCCGGTCTGGTCGGCGAGGGTCTGCAGGGTTTGGGTGCCCTGGCCGCCGACCACGACGATGTCGATGCGAATGGGCTTGCCCGACTCGGTCGCCGCGGTGATCTCGTCGACCAGCGCGGTGCCGGTCAGCGTCGAATCGTCGTCGGGACCGTCGGTGATCAGCAGAATCGAATTCGTGCGACCGGGGGAGTAACCGGCCACCGCCGCGCGGTAGGCGGCGAGCAGGCTCGGGTAGGCCTGATCCGCGGCGAGCTGGCTCGGCTTCACCGCGGTGACCGCCGAGCCGACCGCATTGCGCTGGGAATCGGTGAGCAGCTCGGTGGCTGCCTGCACCTTGTACGGGGTGGTGCCGTCGAGGTTCTTGCCGAACGTCCACAGGCCGAGCCCGAAGTCGGGCGGCATCACCTGCAGGGTGGAGGCGACCGCGGCAATCGCGTTCGACAGCCGGGTGGTCGAGCCCTCGGCGGTACCCATCGACGACGACACGTCGAGCAGGACCGTCGCGTTCACCCCGAGCACCGGATTGGCCAGCGTCGACTGCACCTTCTCCAGTGCCGCGCGCGGCGGATTCGCCGGTGCCGAACCGATGGCGGGCCCGAAGCCCTCGGTGGCGAGCGCACCCGCCTGCTCCGGGGCCCGCAGGAAGTCGATGAATCGTGACGCGATCAGATTCTGGGTCTTGTCGACCCACGGACCCGACATCAGCGCGGCGGGATAATCGGCCAGCGGCGCGCTGCCGACCGGCCGGAACGCGGTGAGACCGTCGGTGCCGAGCTGCTGCTGGGTCGCGGCGACCGCGTGCACATCGTCGTCGAGGGGATTCGCGCTGATCTCCGACATGGCGGTCATCAGGTCGGCCGGTGCCTGCGCGCCGGCGGCGAGCCCGGAGATCGCGGCGACGACCTGACCCGACTTGGCGGCCTGCTCGGTCAACGGTTCGGTGCCCGAGATCGCCGCGCCGATGGACGCGGCGGCGGCGGTCGTGGCGTCACCGGCGGGCAGTGCCATGTGCAGCCCGCCCCAGCCGGACAGGCCGACCTCGTCGAGTGAGCCCTGCTGCAGTCGTGGCAGGTCGGCCCAGGAGATCTGGTGCTGTTCGAGCGCTTGACGCAGGGCATCGGGCACGGCGAGCACGATCGGGCTGGTGGCGATCGAGGCGGGTGTGCCCTCGATCAGACCCGGCACCCGAACCAGCTCGATCGACCGGCTCGAATCGGCGATCCACAGCCCCGGCTGCGGACCGAGACCCGGATCCCATTTCGTGGTGTCGGCGAGACCGGCGACCAGCGCGCTCGACGGGCGGGCCGACACCTTCACCTGCGCGCAGTGGTCACGCACCCGAGGCTTGGTCGCGTTGAACCGGTCGGCCGCGGCACGCACCGGGCCCGAGATCGCCGGATCGACGGTGACGTCGAGCTGTGAGGCCCCCTCGACGCACTCGGCGGCGGCCGCGACATCGGTGGTCGCCGCACGATCGCTGAGCTGGACCCAGGCGAAGACGGCGACGATCACCAGCACGATTGCCGATGCCGCGATAACCGGACCCTTGCTGATACTTCGAGAACTGGTCCCGTTGCGATGCGTACCCACGCGGCAAGTTTAAGGACACCGCGCGCAACCGCAGCACAGCGCATACCGGTGCGCATCGCCGCAGGTCACAGCATGTGGCAAGAGTGGTCAGCCTCGGTCGAGGCAGCGCATGCAACCGTGCAGGTGCGTGCCGGATGCGCAGAGCCGGGTGCCACAGCGGACACCCGGCGCTGCCGGTCACGCGCGAATCACGCGGCCGCGATCGTATTCACGACCACCCCACACCCCTGACTGACCCGTCTGCGCCGCGTACTCGGCGCACCCCGCGAGCAACGGGCACCCGGCGCAGATCTTGCGGGCGTAGTCGAAGTCCTGCGACGGGTAGGGAAACCACGCCTCGTGGTTGGGGTCACCACGGCAGGCGGCGCGGTGCCATTGCCCCGAATCGGACAGGGTCAGCAGTTCGGTCAGTGCGAGGTCGGTGGTGGTCACGGCGCGTACTCCTTCCAGATCCGGCGCTGCTTGCGAGCGAGCGGGTCGGGAGCCTTGGGCTCCCACAGCAGCCGCATCCCCGCCTCTTCCGGGGTGCGGTCGGCCTTGCCTGAATTGCACGGTGCGCAACAGGCGACGAGATTGCTCCAGGTGTTCGGTCCGCCCCGGCTGCGGGGGCGGATGTGGTCGACGGTGTGCGCCCAGTCGGCGCAGTAGCCGCAGCGGTGCTTGTCGCGACGCAACACGCCGGCCAGGGTGGCGCGGCTGTCGTCACCGATCGGCGTGACGTGCGCCAGGTAGACGTAGCGCACCAGCCGGATCGTCTCGGGCAACGCGATGACCAGATGCTGCGAGCGGATCGGGAACCGGGGTGCCCGCTCGATCACGGTCTCGGCGGCGCCGCTGATCAGCAAGGTCACGGCCCGATCGGCGGTGATCTCGTCGAGGGCCTCGTAGCTGGCATTGAGCACGAGCACCCTCGTGTGTATCCAGGTGTCGGGAGCGGGCGCCGTCGGGTCGACGGCATGACGAATCAGCATGGGAATCACCATGTTTCGAGAGAAGTGTGAACGTCGGAAGCGGAGGCGGGTCGGGCCCGTCAGGCCACGATCAGGAAACGGCCGGAGCCATCGATATCCAGGCGCATCGCGCGATGGACCGAATTCACGCGGCGATTGGTCTTATCCGATTCTCGCTGTGGCGCTTGCTGTTTCACGGCCGTCTCCTCCTCTCGATGCTGCTCGTCGGTTCCTCGCCCGATGCGAATCACCTGCGTGAAATCATGGTGGCACACCGTGTCCGAAATGTCGGCTGATTTATTTCGGGGCACAGAGTTCTGCTGCGCGGGGACGGGCCGGTCCTCGGCTGACCTACGTCCGATCGGCGGCGACCAGTTCGGCGCAGCGTTCGCCGACGAGCATCACGGTGATATTCGGATTGACCGTGGTGTGCGCGGGGAACACCGAGGCGTCGGCGACGCGCAGACCCTCGACGCCCTTGACCCGCAGCTCGGGGTCGAGGGGACTCATCGGGTCGTCGACCGCGCCCATGCGGACCGTGCCGACGGGGTGGTAGACGGTGTTGTGGGTTCGGCGGACGTAGTCGGCCAGTTCGGCGTCGGTCTGCGCCTCCGGCCCCGGATACAGCTCACGCGCCACCCAATCCGACAGCGGTGCGGTCGCGGCGATCTCGCGCGCCTTGCGCAGACCGGCGATCATCACGCGCATATCGTGACCGTCGGGGTCGGTGAAGTAGCGCGGGTCGACCTTCGGCTTGTCCCGGAAATCGCGCGAGCGCAAGCGCACCGTGCCGCGTGAGCGGGCATGGGTGACGTTCGGCGTCAGGCAGAAGGTGTTCTCGGCGGTCGGATACCCCTGCCGCAGTGTGTGCATGTCGAAAGGCACACTGCCGTAGTGCATCATCAGGTCCGGCCGGTCGAGGCCGTCCTCGGTCGGGGTGAAGATACCCGCTTCCCACCACTGGGTGGAGCTGTCCACCATCGGTCGCGTCGTCTCGAAACCGATCACACCCTCCGGGTGGTCCTGCAGGTTCGCGCCGACACCGGGCGAGTCGACGACCACCTCGATGCCGTTCTCGCGCAGGTGAACTGTAGGCCCGATGCCCGAGAGCATGAGCAGCTTCGGCGAGTCGATGGCGCCGGCGGAGACGATCACCTCACGGTTCGCCGTGATCCGGGTGGTGCGACCGAACGCGTTGTCGGTAATGTCGACCCCGACGGCCCGCCCGTTCTCGATCACGATCTTCTTGGCCCACGCGCCGGTCCGGATGGTGAGGTTCGGCCGGTCGAGATGAGGGTGCAGATAGCTCACCGACGACGACGAGCGCGTTCCGTCGGTTCGCCGGTTGATCTGAAAGAAGTTGGCGCCGTTCACGACTGTGCGTCCCGCGTTGAACTCGGCGCGCGGGATACCGACCGCCTCGCAGGCGTCGAGCAAGGCGACACCACACGGATCGTGCGGCGGCACCGTCATGATGTGCACCGGGCCGCCGCGGCCGTGGTGCTCGCCGGGGGCGTCGTTGGTCTCGATCCGCGGGTACAGCCGATACACCGAGTCCGCACCCCACCCGGTAGCGCCGTGCTCGCGTTCCCAGGAATCCAGATCCTCGCGCGGAGCCCAGAACGCGATGCAGCTGTTGTGCGAGGAGCAGCCACCGAGCACCTTGGCACGGGCGTGGCGCATGAACGAATTGCCGTTCTCCTGCGGCTCGATCGGGTAGTCCCAGTCGTAGCCCGATTCCAGTAGCTCCATCCAGCGATCGAGTCGCAGGACGGCAGGGTCGTCGACATCGGACGGTCCCGCCTCGAGCAGACAGACGGTCACCGACGGGTCTTCCGACAACCGTGCCGCGGCGGCCGCTCCCGCGGAACCGCCGCCGACGATCACGTAATCGTATGTGGTCACCGCTGTTCCTCCCGATCGGCGAACCAGCCGGTGACGCCCGGCCGGAGATTCTCGTAGACGTGCTTGGCCTCGCGATACTCGTGCAGGCCGGACGGACCGAGCTCGCGCCCGACACCCGAGCGGCCGAAACCGCCCCACTCGGCCTGCGGCAGGTACGGCCCGAAGTCGTTGACCCACACCGTGCCGTGCCGCAGCCGGGCGGCGACGCGGCGGGCGCGTGCGGCGTCACCGGACCAGACCGCGCCCGCGAGCCCGTATTCGGTGTCGTTGGCGATGGCGACGGCCTCGTCTTCGGTGGTGAAGGTCTCCACGGTCACGGTGGGCCCGAACGCCTCGTCGTGCACACACGCCATTGCGCGGGTGGCGTCGTCGATGACGGTCGGCAGGTAGAACCACCCGTTGTCGAGGTTTCCGGAGCCTCGGTCACCGGTGGCGAACGCGCCACCGGTGCGGATGACGGCACCCTCGGCGCGGGCCTGCTCGACGTAGGCGTTCACCTTGTCGCGGTGGGCGGCCGAGATCAGCGGCCCGGTTTCGGTCCCCTCGGCGAAGGGCAAGCCGAGCCGGATCTGCTCTGCGCGGCGCACCAACTCGTCGACGAAACGGTCGTGTGCCGATTCCTCGACGACCAGGCGCGCGCCCGCCGAACACACTTGACCGGAGTGCAGGAAGGCCGCGTTCAGTGCGTTGTCGACGCTGGCGGCCAGCCGTTCGTCGGTGTCGCAGGCGTCGGCGAAGACGACATTCGGGTTCTTGCCGCCCAGCTCGAGTGCCACTTTCTTGACCGTGGCGGCCGCCTCGCGCGCGATGATCTTGCCGGTGGCGAGCCCGCCGGTGAACGAGACCAGGTCGACATCGGGATGTTCGGACAGCGGCGCACCCGCGGTGGCGCCCGCCCCGAGCACAAGATTGGCCACCCCGGCGGGCACGCCGAGGTCATCGAGCACCGACATCAGCAGAATCGCGGTGTGGGGAGTCAGTTCAGCCGGTTTGAGCACGAACGTATTGCCTGCCGCCAACGCCGGGGCGACCTTCCAGGCCGCCTGCAACAGCGGGTAGTTCCACGGCGTGATCAACCCGCAGACCCCGACCGGTTCGTAGACGATGCGGGAGTCGATGTCGGGGGAGCCCGCGTCGACGATCCGGCCCGCGTCGTCGGCGGCGAGCTTGCCGAAATACCGGAAGCAGTTCGCGATGTCGGACATGTCGATGTCGGACTCGTAGGGGCGCTTGCCGGTGTCGAGGGTCTCGGCGCGCACGAACTCGTCTCGTCGCGCGTCGATCGCGTCGGCGACCCGCAGCAGCAGGTCGCCCCGCTCGGCGGCGCCGGTGCGGCGCCACGGGCCTTCGTCGAAGGCCCGCCGGGCCGCGATGATCGCGGCGACCGTGTCGTCGCGGCCGGCCTCGGCGACGACCCCGACGAGGGAATCGTCTGCCGGGCAGCGGATTTCGCGCGTCTGCCCGGACGCTGACGGTCGCCAGGAACCGTCGATATAGAGAGTGTCGCTCATGCTGATCCCTTCACAGTTCGCGGTCGGTGCTGTCGACGTCGCCGGATTCGGGCTCGTGGTGATCGCCCGCCGCGCGGCGCAGGTGCAGATAGCCGAGGTGGCGTTCGTACTGGTCGAGAATGTCACCGATGATCTGCTCGCGGCTGTAGCCGTTGAGCGAGTAGCCCTGCGACCCCTCGGCCAGGTAGACCTCGCAGCGGAAGTAGCGATCCCCGGACCGTTGCGCGAGCACGGCATAGGTCGGGGCCGGTGCCGAGACCGGCCAGATGCCGTACTCGAACCGGGGCTCACTGGCCTGATCGACCAGCAGGCGCGGGGACGGCAGACCCTCGTTGGACTGGGAATCGTCGATGGTCGCCGTCATACCCATGTGCTCGAACTCCGCGGCGACATCGTGCATCGCCGGATCGACGGTGCCGCTGATGAATTTGCGGGTGGCCGCGGGCCCCGGGTAGTTGATGGTCGAGAGCAACCGGCGACGCCAACTGCTGAGTTCGGCCGGTCCACGGCCCGCGGCGAAAGCCTTGGGCAACGAGGTGCGGTAGCTGTCGAGTTTGAACGACTCGTTGCGGACAGCGCGCAGCAGCGCGATGCCGATCAGCGCCAACACGAACGAGAACGGCAACCCCATGATGATGGTGGCGTTCTGCAGGGTCGTGATGGACCCGCCCGCACCGGCGAACAGCATCGACAGGGTGAGCACCCCGATCGCGGCCGACCAGAAGATGCGGGTGCCGGTGGCACAGTCGGCCATCGGATCGGGGAGCTTCGAGGTGAAATTGCCCATGACCAGCGACCCGGAATCGGCGGTGGTCACATAGAAGAGCAGCCCGGTGATGGTCGCGACGCCGAGCAACAGCGTCGCGCCGGGATATTTCTCGAGCAGCGAGTAGAAGCCGAGTTCGGCTCGGTCCGCGGTCTTCTCGGCGAAGGCTCGGTCGTCCCTGGCGGCCTCGAGCGCGCTGTTGCCGAAGATCGAGATCCACATCAGGGTGAAGCTGAACGGCACGACGAGCACGCCGAAGATGAACTCGCGCAGCGTGCGTCCGCGCGAGATGCGCGCGAGGAACAGGCCGACGAACGGTGCCCAGGCCACCCACCACGCCCAGAAGAACAACGTCCAGCTGTCCAGCCAGGTCGACGGCGCGTTCGCCGTCTCGGGGTTGCGCTCCCAGGCGAAAGTGTCGAGGGTCCGGTCGGGGAAGGTCGACAGGTAGTCGCCCGCGTTCTGGGCCAGGCCGTTGAGCAGGAAATCGGTGTTGCCCGCCACCAGGATGTAGATCAGCAGCGCGATCGCCATGATGACATTGAGCTCCGACAATCGCCGGATGCCCTTGTCGACGCCGGTGGTAGCGGAGATCGTGGTGATGGCCACCGACAGTGCGATCAGCCCGATCTGGGCGGCCTTGCCCTGGGGGATCCCGAACATCTGGTGCAGTCCGTAATTGAGCTGGACGATGCCGATGCCCAGCGAGGTGGCGATGCCGAAGATGGTGCCGAGCACCGCGGCCACATCGATCGCGTCGCCCCACCGGCCGTGTACGCGCTTGCCGAAGATCGGATAGAGCGCGGCACGGATCGTCAGCGGCAGGTTGTGGCGAAACGCGAAGTAGGCGAGTGCGCCGCCCATCAGCGCGTACATCGCCCAACCGGTGATGCCGTAGTGGAAGATCGTCCAGGCCACCGCGTTGCGGGCCGTTTCGTTGGTGCCCGGCTCACCCAGCGGGGGACGCAGGTAGTTGTAGACGGGCTCGGCGACCGAGAAGAACATCAGGTCGATGCCGATACCCGCCGCGAACAGCATCGACGTCCAGGAGAACAGGCTGTACTCCGGCCGTGACTCCTCCGGTCCCAGCCGGTAGCGGCCGTACCGGCTGGCGCCGAGGAAAACGACGAGGCCGAGGATGGCCGTGGCGAGCACGAAGTACCACCAGCCGAACCAGGTGGTGGTGAACGTCTTGACCTCGCCGACGATGGTCTCGGCGCTCGACGGTGAGGCCAGTGCCCAGATCCCGAAGGCCAGCACGGTGCCCGCGGCGATGAGGAACACCGGCTTGTTGACCGAACGACGATTCGCGACCGGATGTGCCGGGACCGCTTCGTCCTCGGTCCCGGCAGGTGATCGTTGCGTGCCGTTGTCCCCGGGATTGCTGACACCACCCATGCGAGGCAGGCTAGTTCGTGCCTACCCCGCGATCGGGGACCTTCAGTGGTTGCCGACCTCGTGTTCGAGCCTGCGCGCCACCAGATCGCGGGCTTGTTCGCGCAGTGCCGGCCGGTAGCCACTCGGATACACCGGATCTCCCGGCGCGTAGTTCTTGAGCACTTCCTTGGCGAGAGTGATCTTGTGCACCTCGGTCGGGCCGTCGGCGATGGCCATGACCTCGGCGTAGGTGGTCATGTCGAGGAAGGGTAGGTCGGTGCTCACGCCCATCGCGCCGTGTAGATGCAGTGCGCGGCGGGCGATGTCGTTCATGACGGTCGGCATGGCGATCTTGATGGCGGCGATGTCCTTGCGGACGGCGCGATAGTCCTGGGCCTGGTCGATGCGCCACGCGGTGCGCAGGACCAGCAGGCGGAACTGTTCCATCTGGATCCAGCTGTCGGCGATGCGCTCCTGGGTCATCTGGAAGCCGCCGACGACACCTCTGCGGGCCGGGCGCGACACCGCGCGCTCACACATCATGTCGAAGGCCTTGCGTACCAACGCGACCGTGCGCATCGCGTGATGCACGCGTCCGCCGCCGAGCCGGGTCTGCGCGACGATGAACCCCGCGCCTTCCGCGCCGAGCAGATGATCGGCGGGCACCCGGACATCGGTGAATCGCAGATGCCCTTCGTGTTCGCTGAACCCGGGCACGGTGAAGTTGCGCACCAGCTCGAGACCGGGCGCATCGGCGGGCACGATGAACATCGACAACCGCTGGTGCGGTTCGGCTTCGGGGTCGGTCACGACCATCACGATGTGGAAGGTGGCGAATTCGGCGGCGGAGTTGAACCACTTCTCGCCGTTGATGACCCACTCGTCACCGTCGCGCACCGCGGTGGTGCGGAACGCGGTCGGGTCGGAGCCGCCGGTGGGCTCGGTCATCGCGTAGCAGGAGCCGATCTCGCCGTCGAGCAACGGCTGCAGGTACTTCGCCTTCTGCTCCTCGGTGCCGAAGTGCGCCAGGATCTCGGCATTGCCCGAATCCGGTGCCTGACAACCGAAGACGAGCGGCGCCCACATCGAGGTACCGAGCACTTCGTTGAGCAGTGCCAGCTTGAGCTGGCCGAAACCGGGACCACCGAGCTCGGGACCGAGATGGCAGGCCCACAGGCCCTGATCCTTGACCTGCTGCTGCAGCGGCCGCATCAGCGCCCGGATCTCGGGGTCGGCGCGGTCGTAGGGGTTGGGGTAGAGCAGATCCAGGGGCTCGACCTCGGTGCGAACGAACTCCGCTACCCAGTCGAGCTTGCGCTGGTACTCCGGATCGGTCTCGAAATCCCAAGCCATGGTCAGCCTTTCGTGTTGTCGCCCGTGGCGCGCAGCCCGGACAGGACGGTGTCGGTGAGGATGTCGGCGATCTCGGCGGGGGAATGGGAGCCGCGCTCGCGGTACCAGTAGCCCAGGGAGTTGAGCATGCCGAGCATGCCGTTGGTGACGATGTGGTCGGCGGTGCGTAGTTGACCGGCCGCGTGGCCCGCGTCGATCACGTCTTGCCAGTGGCGCTGCAGCCGATCGCGCAGTTGCTGGAGCACGACCGCGTGTTCGTGGGTGAGTGCGTCGGCGTCACGCAGGTGCACGGCCACCGCGCGCCGATGGGTGACGATCAGCTCGACGTGACTGCGAATCAGCAGGCGCAGGGTCTGGACGGGGTCGGCATCGGCCTCGATGATGCGTTCGGCGTCGGCGAGCAGCAGCCGGGTGTAGTCGCGCAGGATCGCCCACAGCAGGTCTTCCTTGGAACCGATGTGGTAGTACAGCGCACCCCGCTGGACGTCGGCTTTCGCGCCGATCTCGGCCACACCCGTGGCGTGGAATCCGCGTTCGGCGAACAGCTCGAGCGCGGCGTCGTGGATCCGCTCGCGGGTGTCGGCGCGCTCGGTGGCACGAGGGCGTCCGCGACGGCGCACGGGCGATACCGGTTCGGTGGTCACGGCGCCTCCGTTCGGTCCGGCACGCGACTTAATGTTCCGATCAGTACATTAATTGCCCGCGCACCTACAATCAAGGGGTGACCCGCCGCGCCCACGCCTCCGACCTCGGTGGCTCGGCGTGGCGGAATGGACGGAGGCCCCAGGGCGTTCGAACCCACACGAGGTGTCACCTCTACCCACGGGTAACATGACATCGACTTTTCCCACCCGGTTTTCACCAAAGTGAGGCAGTAGATGACAGAGCGGATTCAGGTCGGCGGGCTCCAGGTGGCGAGCGTTCTTCACGATTTCATCGAGAACGAGGCGCTCCCCGGTACCGGCGTAGATTCCGCCGCGTTCTGGGCCGGTGCCGAGCAGATCATCAACGACCTCGCCCCGCGTAACCGCGCTCTGCTCGCTGAGCGCGACGAGTTCCAGGGCAAGCTCGACGCTTGGCACGGCGAGAACCCGGGCACCGGCTACGACAAGGCCGCCTACAAGCAGTTCCTGACCGAGATCGGCTACCTCAAGCCGGAGCCGGCCGCGTTCCAGATCGCCACCGAAAACGTCGACACCGAGATCGCCACCACCGCGGGCCCGCAGCTCGTGGTGCCGGTGATGAACGCGCGCTTCGCGATCAACGCCGCCAACGCGCGGTGGGGCTCGCTCTACGACGCGCTCTACGGCACCGACGCCATCCCCGAGGCCAACGGCGCGGAGAAGGGCAGCGGCTACAACCGCGTGCGCGGCGACAAGGTCATCGAGTGGGGCCGCAACTTCCTCGACGACGCGGTCACCCTGATCACCGGTTCGCACCTCGGCTCGGCGTACTACAAGATCGTCGACGGCGAGCTCGAGATCGGTCTGGAAGACGGCACCGACATCGGCCTGGCCGATCCGTCGCAGCTCGTCGGCTACCTCGGCGACCCTGAGGCCCCGACCTCGATCCTGCTCAAGCACAACGGGCTGCACATCGAGATCCAGGTCGACGCCACCTCGCCGATCGGCTCCACCGACACCGCCGGTGTCAAGGACATCGTCCTCGAGTCCGCGCTCACCACGATCATGGACTTCGAGGACTCGGTCGCCGCGGTCGACGCCGACGACAAGGTCGTCTGTTACCGCAACTGGCTCGGCCTGATGAAGGGCGACCTGGCCGAGGAAGTCTCCAAGGGCGGCAAGACCTTCACCCGCACCATGAACCCCGACCGCGTGTTCACCGCGCTCGACGGTTCCGAGCTGGTCCTGCACGGTCGTTCGCTGCTGTTCGTGCGCAACGTGGGTCACCTGATGACCTCCGACGCGATCATCGACGCCGAGGGCAACGAGGTCGGCGAGGGCATCCTGGACGGCCTGATCACCTCGCTGATCGCCGTGCACTCGCTCAACGGTGACAACACTCGTCTCAACTCGCGCACCGGCTCGGTCTACATCGTGAAGCCGAAGATGCACGGCCCCGACGAGGCCGCGTTCACCAACGAGCTGTTCGGCCGGATCGAGGACGTCCTCGGCCTGACCCGCAACACCCTCAAGGTCGGCATCATGGACGAGGAGCGCCGCACCACGGTCAACCTCGCCGCGTCGATCGAGGCCGCCAAGGACCGCGTGGTGTTCATCAACACCGGCTTCCTCGACCGCACCGGCGACGAG
>NZ_JBHWZY010000033.1:0-16801 GCF_042727815.1 Nocardia sp. NPDC060220 | reverse complement strand
GTGATGATGCCCTTGATGCGCGGGTGGTCAGGGGCGACGCCGTAGCGGATCAGGCCGAAGGGCGCGGGCATACGCTCGTAGAGGTCGATGCTCACTCCCCTGTGTTCACAGGCATCGGACTTCATCAACGCGTCGGCGGCGTAGATACCGGCGGGCCCGGCGCCGATGATCGCTACCCGCAGTGGAGTTCTCATTTCTCGTAGCCCGCGACGAACGGCGTGTCCACGCCGAGCTCACCCACCGCGCCCGCGCCGCCCGGCGAGCCGAGCGCGGTGTCGCGGCCGGGCAGCGCCGTGTCGAAGAAGGCCGCGTTCGTGGCGACGAAACCTTCCTGGCCGGCCGGAATGTCATCGTCGAGGTAGATCGCCTCGACGGGGCAGACCGGTTCGCACGCACCGCAATCCACGCACTCGGCCGGGTGGATGTAGGCCATCCGGTCGCCGGTGTAGATGCAGTCGACGGGGCATTCCTCCACGCACGCGCGATCCATGACGTCCACGCAGGCGGCTCCGATGACGAAGGTCATGGCTGTAGTTCCTTGTCGTTGGGCTCGCCGAGGGCGGCGAGGATTTCGTAACGCAGCCGCGCGAATTCGGGTTCGAATCGGGCGCCGGGTGCGCGTGGTGCGGCGATCTCGATGACGCGCTGGATGCGGGCGGGGCGCGGGGTGAGCAGGACGATCCGATCGGCCAGCAACAGCGCCTCGTCGACGTCGTGGGTCACGAACAACACCGTGGTCCGGCGCTGCTGCCACACCGAGATGAGCAGGCGCTGCATATCGGCGCGGGTCTGGGCGTCGAGAGCGCCGAACGGTTCGTCCATCAGCAGCACGCGTGGCTGCGCGGCCAATGTCCGCGCCAGCTGCACACGCTGACGCATACCGCCCGACAGCGCACCGGGCAGATGGTCACCGAAGTCGGTGAGCCCCACCAGGTTCAGCAGTTCCCGGGCTTCGACGCGCCGGTTGCGCCGTGACACTCCACGCAGTTTCAGCGCGAATTCGACATTGCGCCGGGCCGTGCGCCACGGCAGCAGCGCGTCCTCCTGGAACACCATCGAACAGTGCTGGGCGCTGGGCCCACCGTCGACGGTGACGCTGCCGCCGATCGGCGGCAGCAACCCGGCCATCGCCCGCAGCACCGTGGACTTGCCGCAACCCGACGGACCGAGCAGAACCACGATCTGGCCGGCATCGACGTCGAGATCTACTTCGGCGGCGAGACTTTCGCCGTAGGCGATGCGCAATTTGTGCAGCCGTACCGCGGCGCCGGCGCTCATCGCTGCGCCCTGGGCAGCCACCGGTTCACCCGGCGCCCCGCCAGTTCGACCAGCCAGGCGGTGAACCAGCCGAGCAACCCGATGGTGAGCATCCCGACGATCACCCCCGGATAGTCCAGGAGCCCGTAGGACTGCCAGGTGAAGTACCCGATGCCGAACTGACCCGAGATCATCTCCGCGCTGATCACACAGATCCAGGCCACGCCCATCGCCACCGACAGGCCCGAGAAGATGCCGGGTAGCGCACCGGGCAGGGCGATCTGGAACAGAATGTCGCGTCGACGCGCGCCGAGGGTGTGGGCCGCTTCCTCCCACACCTTGGGCAGCGCGTGCATGGCGTGGATGGTGCTCACCGCGACCGGGAAGAACGCGGCGAAGAAGGTGATGAACACGATGCCCTGTTCCCCGGTCGGGAACAGCAGGATGGCCAGGGGCACCAGTGCGATCGCGGGGATCGGCCGGAACACCTCGAGTACCGGCCGCACGAGTGCGCTGACCACGGCCGAGCGACCGACCGCCATGCCGATCAGCACGCCCGACACCGTGGCGAGGCCGAAGCCGATCAGGATGCGGCGGGTGCTGGAGAAGATGTCGCGGTAGTAGGTGGCCGCACCGAGCTGCGTACGAAAGGAGTCGAATACTTGTGCGGGCGTGGGGATCTTGTCGAAACGCAGCCAGAACACGACCTGATTGGTGGTGAGCAGATACCAGGCCAGGAGCAACGCGGCCAGTGGCACGGCGGTCAGTACGGCCCTGCGTGCTTTACGGGGCACGATGAATCGGGTGGGTGAACTCGGTGGTGCGGTGGCGATGTCGGGCTTCGCGACGGGCGCGGTGCGGGGTTCGGCGGAAACGGTCATGGTGAGCCTCCTGGTCTCACGTGACGGATCTAGCGGGCCTTCAGTGCTGCCTGGTAGTCGATCACCGTGACGCCCGGATGGGCGGCGGCGTACTGCTGTGCGGCGGCACCGGTCGCGAAGGGCAGCAACCGATCGTCGGGGCTCGCGGTGGGTTCGCTGACCCAGGTCGCGGTCGCGGCGAAGAGCCGGGTGCCGGTGCTGTGGTCGGGCACGTAGGCGGCGCGGACGGTGCTGCCGGTGGCCGCGATCTGTCGCAGCAGACAGGTCGGGGTCTTGGCGACGGCGGTGGTCGTGGCGTCGGCGAACCACACCTCCGAAGCGGTGGGAAGGCCGTCCACCGCTCCCCCGCACGCGGCATCGGTGCCGCTCAGTGGTGCGGGAGCCGCCACCGACGCGCGGGCGGCGTCGTAGCCGGGACCGTAGACGGTGCGCAGGTAACGGTCGTCGACGAACTCGCCGAGGTTCAGATCCGACAGCGCGCCAAGGCTTTTCAGGAACGGCAACAGTGTGCCCAGAGCGTCCACCTGTTGGGGTTTGATCGTCGGATCGAAGCTCACCAGGCCGTTCGGGCCGTTGTAGAGATACACGACCTCGGCAGGCAGCCCGGTGATCTCGGCGACGCGCTGTGCGGCCGCCAGTGGGTTCTGATTGAGGTAGTCGGTGGTCTTGCGCACCGCGGTGAGGAACGCCGTGACGATATCGGGGTTACCGGTGCCGAAGCGCTCGCTCGCGACCACGGCGTGGAAGGTCGGGATGCCGGCGCTGCCACCGTCATAGAGCAGCTTGGCTTTACCGTCGTAGACCAGTTTCTGTGGCCACGGCACGAATTGGGCCAGCGCGGCCACCTGATCCCCTTGCAGCGCCGAGGCACCGACGGCCGGATCCTGACCGAGCAGCTTCACATCGTCGAGAGTCATCCCGGCGGCCGAGAGCCCGGTGGCGAGCATGCCGTGCGCGGCCGACCCCACGCTGGTCGACACGATCTCACCCCGCAGGTCGGTGATCGTGGCCGCCTTCGAATCCGTCGGTACCACGATCTGATTCAGCGAACCGCGCAGGTTGTAGCCGGTGACGGCGATCAATTCGGACTTCACGTCGGCGTGGTCGCGAGTCTTGGAGCCGTTGACCAGGATCGGGGCGTCTCCCATCGACCCGATGTCGACCTGGCCCGCCAGCATCTGCGCGGTCAGCGGTGGGCCCGCGGCGAAGTCCTTCCACTCCACCTTGTAGGTGAGCCCTGTTGTCTTGCCGAGTTCGGCGAGTTCGGCCTCGAAAGTGCCGCGATCACGCAGCAGCGTGCCCGCGGTGACGGTGTTGATCGTCTTGGACTGGTAGCCGATGTTCACGGTGACGGTCTTGGCGTCGTCGGCGCTCCCGCAGCCGGTGGCCAGGGCGGCCACCGCGGCGATGCCGAGCAGCAGCGCGGGGATTCGGGTGCTCATGGTCGGCTCTCTCAACGCAACAGGAACGGGATGTTCACGGTGACGGCGCCGACCGGGCACCGCGCGGCACACGGCCCGCAGTACCAGCATTCGTCGACGTGCATGTAGGCCTTGCCCGAATCCGGGTGGATGGCAAGGGAATCGAGTGGGCACATGTCCACGCAGAGGGTGCAGCCGTCGATACATTTCGCTTCGTCGACCGAGACGGGGACATCGAGACGGGCATTGGCCTGGGCCATCAGAGTTCCTTTCCAGAGTTGGCGATGCCGATGCGAGCGAAGGCGCGGACGTCGGCGTCCGGGTCGTCGAGCGCGGCCTGCAGCGCCGTGGTGATGTCGCGTCGTTCGGCGATCCGCTCGGCCAGTGCGCGCACCGCCGCCTTGCGAACGTCGAGGTTGGGATCGGAGACCGCCGACAGCAGCGGTGCCGCGGCGAGTTCGGGGTCGGCGGCGGCCAGGGCGATGGCCGCCGCCTGTCGGACCTGCCAGGCCGGGTCGGTCATCGATGCGGCGGCCGCCGCGGCAGCGTGTTCGTCGCAGCCGGTCCCGGCCAGACTCGACAGCGCGGCGGCGCGGACAAGCGGTCGGGGGTCGGCGGCGAGGACGAGCAGGGTCACCGCGCCGCGTGGATCACCGATCGCCGCAACACCTTTCGCCACTGCGATGCGCACGTCCTCGTCTTCGTCAGCGGCGCCGAGGCTCAGTTCGTCGAGAGCGTCGACAGAGGTGAGCCCGCCCACGACGGTGCGACGAACCGCCGCGTTCGGATCGGCGAGCCACCCCGCCAGCTCCGCCGCACCGGTCCTGCGGTGCCGCCACAGCGCCTCGATCGCGGCCGCGCGCACCGCCGGCTCCGCTGCGGTGACGCAATGGCGCAGCGCCGCATCGAATTCCGGACCGGGCACGATGACCTCGAGGAGTTCGGTGAGCAAGCCGATGGCGGCGTGACGCACGTCGACATCGACATCGGCCAGTGCGGTGGCGAAGATCGGGGCGGCCTCGGCCCAGGCGTCGGTGGTCTCGCTGAGCACCGACAGCGCCGTGCGGCGCACCTCCGGGTCGGGGTCGGTGATGAACGGGGTGAGTTCGTCGAGCTCGGGGCACTCGTCGGCCAGTTCGAGCAGGGCCAGCAGGCGGGCGCTCATCGGACATCCCTCACGTCGAGGTCGCCGACATCGCACGGGCCGGGCACGGGTGTACTCATCGCGTACCCCACGCGCCGACGAGTTCGGGTGCGGAGACGTCGGCGACGCCGTCGGGACGGACGAAGCCCGGCACCGGCACGATGTAGGGGGCGACCGGCCTGGTGCGGAACTCCATCGCACCGGTGGCACCGCGATACAGGTTCAGATGACAGAACCATTCGGCATCGTTGCGCCCGGGCCAGTCGGCACGCTGATGGTAGAGCCCCCAACGGCTTTCGGTGCGCCGCAGTGAGGCCCGGGCCGCCATTTCGGCGCAGTCGCGAATGAAGGTCACCTCGGCGCAGCGCATCAGTTCGTGCGGCGTCCGGCCGCCCATCGCGGCGATGTCGGTGTTCATCCGTTCGAAGGCCTCGACGCCGAGCGTCAGATACGACTGCGCCTTGGGCGGCTGGAGGTCGTCGTTGACGAAGCGCCGCAGTTTGTACTCGACCTGGGTTTGGGGTGGGCCGTCGGGGTTGCGCAGCGGGCGGTAGATCAGCTCGTGGGCGGCCTCGATCTGATCGATGGGCAGCTCTGGATGTGCTGCGCCACGCGCGAATTCGCTCGCGTGCTCACCGGCGATGTCGCCGTAGACGAAGGCGCCGATCATGTAGTTGTGCGGAACCAGCGCCATATCGCCCGCCGCGTAGAGGCCGGGCACGGTGGTGGCAGCGTGTTCGTCGACCCAGACTCCCGAGGCGGAATGCCCACTGCACAAACCGATCTCGGAGATGTGCATCTCGATGTCGCTGGTGCGGTAGTCGGTGCCGCGGCCTTCGTGGAAGGTGCCGCGGGTGGGTCGTTCGGTGGTGTGCAGGATGCCTTCGATCTCGCGGATCGTGGCATCGGGCAGGTGGCTCAGTTTCAGGTAGATCGGGCCGCGGGCGCTGTCGAGTTCGCGCTTGACCTCGGCCATCATCTGACCGGACCAGTAGTCGCAGTCGACGAAGCGATTGCCTTCGGAGTTGACCTGGTACCCGCCGAACGGATTGGCCACGTACGCGCAAGCAGGACCGTTGTAGTCCTTGATGAGCGGGTTGATCTGGAAGCACTCGATACCCGAGAGCTCGGCACCGGCGTGGTAGGCCATGGCGTAACCGTCGCCGGCGTTGGTCGGGTTCTCGTAGGTGCCGTAGAGGTAGCCCGACGCGGGCAAGCCGAGCCGGCCACACGCTCCCGCTGCCAGGATCACCGCGCCTGCCGAGATGGTGACGAATTCGCCGGTGCGCGTGTCGAATCCGACCGCGCCGACCGCGCGTCCGTCGACGGTGAGCACCCGCACCGGCATGACCCGGTTGCTGATGGTCACCTTGGATCGGACGTCGCGGGCGCGCAGGGTGCGGTAGAGCACCTTCTTCACGTCGCGCCCCTCGGGCATCGGCAGGACATAGGAGCCGGAGCGGTGCACCTTGCGGACCGCGTATTCGCCGTGCTCGTCCTTCTCGAATTTGACGCCGTAGCCCTCGAGGCGCTGGACCATCTCGAAACCCCGGGTGGCGGTTTCGTAGACGGTGCGCTGGTTGACGATGCCGTCGTTGGCGACGGTGATGTCGGCGACGTAGTCCTCCGGGCTCGCCTTGCCCGGGACCACGGCGTTGTTGACGCCGTCCATGCCCATGGCGAGTGCGCCGGAGTGCCGGACGTGGGCCTTCTCGAGCAGCAGCACGCTGGCGCCGTGGCGGGCGGCGGTGAGCGCGGCCATGGTGCCCGCCGTGCCGCCACCGACGATCAGGACGTCGCAGACCAGTTCTCGCCGGTGGGTCAGCGGTGGAATCTGCATGGGGATCAACCCCTTTCGTGGTTGTCGCGGGTGCGCCGCGGGGTCACCGGGATGCGGTCGAGCCGCCCGGACAGGGAGAACCGGTCGCCGCGATAGCGGATGTATTCGAGATCGACGGGCCGACCGGAGTCGGTGTAGGTGAGCCGTTCCAGGAACAGCAGCGGAGATCCCGCACGGACCTGCAACAGTCCGGCGACGGTGGGATCGGCGGCGACCGCCTCGATCGCGACCGCGGCTGAGCCCAGCGGCAGGCCGAGTTCGGCTTCGAGCAGGCCGAACACGTCGCACCCGGTGAGGTCTTTGTCCAGGAGCGGGATGCCGACGTCGGCGGTGAGGTAGCTGGCGTCGAGCGAGAGCGGCGCCCCGTCGAGGTAGCGCACCCGTTCCAGGGCGACGACCGGGTCGCCGGGCTGGAGCTCGAGCCGTTCGGCGACCAGTGGCGTGGCGGGCACGACCTCGGCGAGCAGGACCTGGTTCACCACCCGGTCGCTGCTGGTCTCGAAGGTTTCGGCGAGGCCGCGCAGGCGGTCGAGGCCCTGTACCGCCTTGTCGGCGACGACGAAAGTACCCGCACCGGGGACGCGGTCGATCAGGCCTTCGTCGCGGAGCAGGGTGAGCGCGTCGCGCACGATATTGCGGCTGGTGGCGAAGTCGGCGGCGAGCTGGGCTTCGGCGGGCAGTGCGCGGGTGCCGTAGACGCCGCTGCGGATACGTGCGCGCAGGATGTCGCGGATGCGCCGGGCCGGTGCGCTGCGTCTGCCCGAACCCGGATCGGGGGGCCGTGGCCTCGCCGAGGAGGTGGGAGTGGCTGTCATGCGGCAAATGCTGCGAACGCCGCGTTACGACGGACGTTTCGGGCAATTACCGGGTGGTTACGCCAGTTCCTGGCCGTTGGCGAGGGCCGTGACCTGCGATGATTCCGACGCCACTACGAATCCCACCACCACCGCAGTGGCCGGACCGCCCCCTGTGCGGTCACTGCGCTCGGAGATGGAGGTGGATCGTGTCGCGTACCCAGCACCGGTACCGGTCGAGCGACCAGCCTCGTTCGTTGACGAGATTGCCGTAGGTTCCGGTGTTGACGAGGCCCCACAGCATGTCGGCCACCGCACCGACATCGACCTGCTGCGGCAGTGCGCCCTCTCGCTCGAGTCGCCGCCCGAGATCGAGCAACTCGCCGTAGCGATCCGCCTCGCGTACCCGCAATGTCTCCTCGACCTCCGGGTACTGGCGCCGAGCCACCACCAGCGCCTCGTGAATCCGCCACACTCTGGATGCGACCTCGACATCGGCGGTGATTGTCGCGTCGAGTGCCTCCCACGCGGTCATCGTGTCCGTGACCGGATGCCGTTCGAGAACCGGAACGACATCGGTGGCGTAGATGTGCAGATGCAGGGCCGTCAACAGCTCGACCTTCGAGGGGAAATGCAGGTAGATCGCCTGGCGTGAGACCCCCGCCTCTTTCGCGACCGCTCCGAGGCCGGCGCCGTGATAGCCGTGTTCCTCGAACATCGCGCGCGCCGACTCGAGGATCTGAGTCCGGGTTTGGGGTCGTCCGCCACTTGACACGCTGTCAACCTTACCGTACTTTACAAGCTGTCAAGCAATCTCCGAGGAGGAACGCCATGGCTCGCTACCTGATCACCACCTGGGACGGTGCGGGAAACCTGGTCCCGACGCTCGGCATCGCCCGCGAGCTGGTCGATAGCGGCCACGATGTCCGAATACTCGGACACGAGACGATCGCTCAACGATGCGCCGATGTCGGCGCCCGCTTCGTCACCTTGACCCAGGGCGAGGGCTGGGACGCGATGGACACCCCGGACGACTTCGAAGCCGAAGTGAAACTCATGATCGACCAGCTGTGCTTCAGTTCCGCGATCGCGCGGGACCTCGCCCGGGAGCTGGACCGCGAGCCCGCCGATGTGGTGATCGTCGATTGTCTGCTGTTCACCGCAATCGACGTCGCGCTGGCCTCGGGCACTCCGACCGCGACGCTGTTCCACACGGCGTACAGCATCTTTCGGGGCGGACCACTGGTCGAGATGTTCACGCCGGGTATCGCGATCGCGAACGCGGCACGCGCGGAGCTCGGCCTGCCCGCGATCGAGAGTCTCGCCGAGATCCACGACGCGTGCGCGCAGGCGCTCGTCGCGGTGCCCGAGGAGTTCGAGCCCGACGTTGCCGACGCAGCCAACGTGGTACGCATCGGACCGGTGCTCGACGCGCCCGCGTTGTCGCGCGAGATCGACGAGGTCGATGTCGGTGACGGTGCGAAGCCACTGGTTCTGGTCGCACTGAGCACGAGCGAGCAAGGTCAGGCCGATCTGTTGCAGCGCTGTGTCGATGCGGTCGCGCGGATGCCGGTGCGCGCCATTGTCACGACCGGAGCGGCGATCGACCCGGCAACCGTGCGCGCGGGGGTCGATACCCAGGTCGTGCGGTACGCGCCACACGCCGACATCCTTCCCTCGGCATCACTGGTGATCACCCACGCCGGGCTCGGAACGACCATGGCCGCGCTCGGTCGTGGCGTGCCGCTGCTGTGCACCCCGATGGGCCGCGATCAGTTCTTCAACGCAGAGCAGGTCCGAACCCTCGGCGCGGGCCTGATGCTGATGCCCGACGCGAGCAGCGAGGTGATCGCACAGACCGCCGCACAGATCCTCGGCGAGAGCAGCTTCGCCTCGTCCGCCGAACAGTTGGCCGTCGGCATCAGCGCATACGGCGGCGCGGCGAAAGCCGTTGCCGTGCTCGAGGCGCTCGGGTGACGCTCAACCGCGCGCGTTCTCGAGCAGCGCGGCTCGCTCCACGAGCAGTTCGCCCGGCCCGGCCGGTGGGGTGTTGCGGCGCCAGATGGCCCGGAATTTGCGCGTCAGCCGGGCGGCCTCGGCCGAGGGGACTTCCACCAGGGTGCCGGTGACGAGGTCGGGTGCGGCGATCAATCGGCTCAGGACCGCGGGTGCCATGCCGGTTCGGGCGGCGGCCACGATCGCGGCGGTAGACCCGAGTTCGGCCGCCGGGCCCATGGGTGGGGCCGCGGTGGCGAGCAGGTCCCACACGGTGTCGCGGGTACCTGAACCCGGTTCGCGCCACAGCAGGGCGGTGCCTGCCAGCTCGGTCAGCGTGACCGGGGTCTTCCGTTGCGCCCATGGATGATTCGGCGCCACGACTACGACGAGGTCGTCGGCGCCCAGCACGCGGCTGCCGAGTCCGGCCGGCGGGTGCGGGCCTTCCACGAAGCCCAGATCGGCGGTGCCGTCCCGCACGAGGCCCGCGACCTGGGTCGAGTTCTCGACCTCGAGGGAGATCACGACCTCGGGGTGATCGGCGCGCAGTGCGGCCAGCCAGTGCGGAATGCGGTGGTCGGCAATGGTTTTGGAAGCGGCGATGCGCAGGCGTGGCGCTTGCGCGGCGCGCAGGCGGGCGACGTCGTCGACGAGGTCTGTGACGGCGGCCAGGACGGTGCGCGCGTGGGCGACGACGGCGCGACCCGCGTCGGTGAGTTCGGAGCCGGTCGGCGCGCGGTCGAGCAGCTTCACGTGCAGGCGGCGTTCCAGTGCGCTGATCCGCATACTCGCGGCCGGCTGACTGACCCCGTGCCGACGGGCGGCGGCGCCCAGACTGCCCAGCTCCGCCACCGACACCAGGAGATCGAGGACCTCCAGGTCGGGGGTTCCGGGTGGCAGGGTCATGGCCCGATTATGGGTGACGGGTGGCGCGACGCCACATCAGGCACCGTAGCCGTCGTGATCGGGACCGAATCGGCCTCGCAGCTTCTTCGCCACACCGTAGAGGGCGAACACCGGTTTCAGTGGCATCCATTCGCCGAACCGATATTCCCGGCCAGGGACCAGGCGAACGGCCAGTTCCGGGCTCTGTTCAGCGAGATAGGCGCGGGCAGTCTCAGCATGCGTCGGCAGCGAGACGATCTTGATCCGGTCGACGTCCTTCAGATACGGGATCGCGAAGGCGATGTTCTCCCAGGTGGACCGGCTCGACTCCTCCAAAACGAGTTCGCCCTCGTAACCGCGGGTTTCCACGGCGTAGCGGCCCATCATCGCCGCCTCGGTCTCCGGTCCCGCGCAGGCACCTCCACACAGCACGAGGCGAGTCTCGGACGCGTGCGGATCGATGGATCGTAGACCGGCGCGCACTCGCCAGCGGTTCATGCCGTTGGCACGCGAACCGGTGTTGCGATATCCGAGGACCACGACGGCCTCCGACCCTGAGCGTGGGGCTCCGACGCCCCGACGGGAGGCCCGTCGATTCGCCCATTCGCCCCACAGCATCACTCCGACACCGGTGGCGATCGTCAGCCGGGTTCGTTTCCGCACGTCTCCAGCCAACCACACACCCCGTCGGCAGGGCCATAAGCCGAAATTATGACCACCTGCGAATTCGCTCTCTACCTCGGGCTCCTGCGTACCGCGAAGGTGAAGGAGTGAACCGCGCACCCGCTCTCGCTCCCGGCCTGATCCTCGCCGCGCTCCTGGCCACCGTGGCCACGCCGTTCGGCAAGGCGCTGCCGATGATCGGCACGCCGGTGCTCGCGCTCGGCGCGGGCGCCGTCGCCGGGATGGTGCTGCGTCGCAAGGACGTGACGGGCGAGACGTTCGGCCCTGGGCTCGACGTTGCCCGCCAGCGCTTGCTCGGGCTGGCGATCGTGCTGCTGGGGCTCGGCCTGCCGCTCGGGTCGGTGATGAGCGTGGGGCGCGAGACGGCGGTGGTGCTGATCGGGACGCTGCTCGTCGGCGGTGTGGCGGCGTTCTTCGTGGGACGGATGCTCGCGGTGGACAAGGAGTCGGCGACCCTCATCGCCGTGGGCACCACGATCTGTGGCGCGTCCGCGATCGCCGCCGCCACCGCGGTCCTGCGGCCCGACAAACAACGGGTCGCCTACGCCCTGTGCACCATCTTCATCTTCAATGTCACGGCCGTGCTGGTGTATCCGCCGCTGGGCCGCGCTCTCGGCCTGTCGCAGGAGGCGTTCGGACTCTGGGCGGGCACCGCGATCAACGACACGTCGTCCGTCCTGGCCGCCGGCGTCATCTTCGGCGCGGGCGCCGCACAGTTCGCCGTGATCGTGAAGATGGTTCGCAGCCTCGCCATCATCCCGCTCTGCGTCGGCCTGCACGTCGGCCGTCGCCACATCGCCGAGGACACCGATCTCCCCCAGGCCTCCCTGCGCCGGGCGGTCCCCCTGTTCGTGATCTTGTTCCTGGCCGCTTCCGTCATCGCGGGCCTCGGCATCGTTCCCACCGAGCTCACCGCACCGCTCGCCACTGTCAGCGGTTGGCTGATCGCCGCCGTCCTCGCCGCCATCGGCACCTCGCTGAGCATCGCCCGCCTGCGCACCGCGGGCATCCGCCCCCTGGTCCTCGGTGGCACCCTCGGCCTGATCCTCGGCACCACCAGCCTCGGCCTCATGTACGTGACCGGCTGGTGCTGACAACAACGGCCCCACCGACGTGCGCGCGGGGCCTGATCGGGCCCGCGTCGCGGAGCTAGGATTGCTGGACATCGCAGGTCGGCGCGGACAGGAGGATGTCATGAACAGCGTGTACCGGATCATCGCCACCGCGGGTGCCGCCGCGGCAGTGACGCTGGTCGCCGCGGGCGTCGCGGCGGCCGAGGACACCGAGCCACCGTCGTCGCCGTTGGTCGAGTACATCGAGTCGTGGCCACCCGCCCCCGAATGGTGCAACGCGAGGTGGGACCCGATCGAGAACGCCGTCGAGGATTCGATCCCACCCCGGTACGAGCCGGAGTTCGACGCGTTCGACGACTGGTGCGAGGGCGACGCGGACTGACTCGCCCGGTGCGGTGGGGCGGCCGACAGGGCGACCGCCCCATCGATCTATCCCGCCGCGTTGACGGCGTTCATCACCGCTGCCAGCGAGGCCGCGACGACCGAGGTGTCGCGACCGAATGCCCATCCGGTGCGGTCCGCCGCTCGGTACTCGACGTAGCTCACGGCGGTGCCTGCGGCGCCCTCGCCCACCGAATGCTGGGTCAGGCCGAGGATCTCGATGCGATAGCCCGCCTCGTCGAGTGCGGCGGTCAGTGCCTCGACCGGGCCCACCTCACGGTGCACCGAATGCCGTTCACTGCCGTGCGCGTCGAGGACGATCCCGGTGGCGCCGTCGGCGATCTGCCACCCCACCAGCGTGATTCGCTGATCGGAGACGGTGTAGGTCTGCTCGAACAGCGTGAACAGATCCTTGGCGGTGATCTCCGTGCCGGTGTCGTCGGTGCGTTCCTGCACCCGCTTCGCGAGGTCGATCTGCAGACGACGTGGCAGGTCCAGACCGTATTCGGCGTGCAGCAGGTAGGCGATACCGCCCTTGCCCGACTGAGAGTTGACCCGGATCACAGCGTCATAGGAGCGGCCGAGGTCGGCGGGGTCGATCGGCAGATACGGTACGCGCCACTGTGATTCGCGCTCGGCGATGCCCTGGGCCGCTGCCCGCTCGCGATGTTCGGCCATGCCCTTACCGATCGCGTCCTGATGGGTGCCGGAGAAGGCGGTGTGGACGAGATCGCCTACGTACGGATGCCGCTCGTGCACGGGCAGGCGGGTGCAGTGTTCGACGGTGCGGCGGATCTCGTCGATGTCGGAGAAGTCGATCATCGGGTCGATACCCTGGGCGTGCAGATTCAGGGCCAGCGTGGCGATGTCGACGTTGCCGGTACGTTCACCGTTGCCGAAGACACAGCCTTCCACGCGTTGCGCGCCCGCGAGCACGGCCAGTTCGGCGCAGGCGATACCGGTCCCCCGGTCGTTGTGCGGGTGCACCGACAGGATCACGCCGTCGCGGCGAGCCAGGTTGCGGTGCATGTATTCGATCTGGTCGGCGTAGATGTTCGGGGTCGCGACCTCCACTGTCGCAGGCAGATTCAGCGTCACCGGACGCTGCGCGCTCGCCTGCCACAGGTCGGTGACCGCGTCGCAGATCTCGAGGGCGAAATCCGGTTCGGTCAGGTTGAACACCTCCGGCGAGAACTGGAAGCGCACGTGGGGCAGCTCGCCCGCCAGTTCCAGCACGTCGCGGGCACCGGCGACGATCAACTCGCGCAGTTGCGCACGATCCTTGCCGAGGACCACCTCCCGCCAGACCGGCGCGGTGGCGGTGTACAGGTGGATCACCACCTCGTTGGCGATACCGCGCACCGACTCGACGGTTCGTTGGATCAGGTCTCGCCGCGCCGGGGTGAACACGACCACGGTGACGTCCGGCGGGGCGATCGAGGTGTCGGCCAGCAGGCGCACGAAATCGAAGTCGGTCTGTGATGCGGACGGGTAGCCGACCTCGATCTCCTTGTAGCCCATGGCGATCAGGAGCTCGAAGAACCGGCGTTTGCGCGCCGGGTCCATCGGTTCGGCCAGCGCCTGATTGCCGTCACGCAGGTCGACGGGCACCCACAGGGGGGCGGTGGTCAGCCGCGCGTTCGGCCAGTCGCGGTGTCCGACAGCAACATCCACGCGCCGATGGACATCGCGATATCGAGACGAGGGCATTGCCGAGTGACGCTGGCGATTCCACGCGGGCGCGCCGTCGGCGACAGCGCCCGAGGGGGTGGTCAGGGTGGGGAATTCGGTCATGACTTGCTCTGCTTCCCGGCCCACTTCGGGCCACGAGACGACGGCGACCGGCCATGACGGAGCCCCACGGCGGGGCGGCCGGTCGGTCAGGCCCCGCCGTGGCGGCCGAGAAGAAGCGCGGTGTAGGTCATGATGGGTACACTTCTACCACAACTCCTCAGACAAGTAGAGAGGTTTGCCGGTGGTATCACAGGTACGACGTCAGCCGCTGGCTGCACAAGCGGCTGAACTACTGCTCGCGCGGATCCGCGCGGGCGAATGGCCACTGGGTCATCGACTACCGGGTGAGACGCTGCTCGCCGCCCAGCTGGGGGTCGGCCGCTCGACGCTGCGCGAGGCGATCAGAGAGCTCGCGGGCAAAGGCGTGCTCGACAGCAGGCAGGGCTCCGGGGTCTTCGTCACCGCGCTGGACGTGTCCGAGGACTGGGACGTCGTGCTGCGCGGCGCCACCATCGCCGCGGTGATCGAGGCGCGCATCGCGATCGAGGCCGAGGCCGCCGCCCTCGCGGCACAACGGCGCACGCCTGCCGATCTGCGGGCCATCCGGCGTGCGCTGGCCGGTCGTCGTGCCGAGGGCCAGACCGTCGCCGCGCACGTCGATGCCGATATGGCCTTCCATCGCGCGGTGATCGTGGCCGCGCACAACGATGTGCTCACCCAGCTGTTCGACAGCTTCCTGCCGCGGCTGCGCCTGGCCATGATCGACATGCTCGAGTTGCGCCCGGTCCGCTCCGAGGAGGCCGACCACTGCGCGCACGAACAACTCGCCCAGGCGATCGCCGACCGAACTCCCACTGCCGCAGCGGAATTCAGCCGCACCCACCTGTCCGCCCTGAAGGAGGCCTTCACATGACCGGCGCCCCCGTGATCGAGCTCGACGACGTGACCTTCCGGCGCGACGGCAAGAAGATCATCAACGGCATCTCACTGACCGTCCGGGACGGTGAGCACTGGGCCTTGCTGGGCCCCAACGGTGCGGGCAAGAGCACGCTGCTCGGCTTCTGTGGCGCGGTCACCTTCCCCACCACCGGCGCGGTGCGGGTGCTCGGCGAACAGTTCGGCCGGGTGGAGCTGGCCCGGCTGCGACGCTCGATCGGCCACGTCAACCCGCGCCATCCGCTGCGCTATGCCCTCACCGTGCGCGAGGTCGTCCTCACCGGTATCACCGGCACCATCGATACCCCGATGCGCTGGTCGCCGACCTCCGAGGACCTCGCCCGTGCCGACGCGATCATCGACACCCTCGGCCTGTCCGGCAAGGCCGACGACAGCTGGCCCACCCTGTCCCAGGGCGAACGCGGCCGCACCCTCATCGCCCGCGCCCTGATCAGCGACCCCGATGTCCTGCTCCTGGACGAACCGTCCACCGGCCTCGATCTGGCCGCGCGCGAGCAACTCCTCACCACCATCGACACCCTCGATCGCACCCACCCCGAGGTCGCCTCGATCCTGGTCACCCATCACCTCGAGGAACTCCCCAGCACCACCACCCACGCCCTCCTCATCGCGAACGGCCACACCGTCGCCGCGGGCCTCGCCACCGACGTCATCACCACCGACCACGTCTCCACCGCCTTCGCCCACCCGATCGAAGTCCGCTACGACGGCCGCTGGAGCGCCCGCGCCCGCTGACCACCGGATGCCCACTCGGGCAACGCTTCGCGCGCCGCGAGCCACTCCTGCGGGATCCCGCGGGTCATGCCGCCGTCCCCGACACCGGTGTGGGCAGCCACGATCCCGCCGACGATCGCGGCGGTGGCGTCGACGTCGCCACCGGCTTCCACACAAGCGGTGACGGCGCGCGGATAGTCCACGAGGTAGGTGGCGGCGGCCCACAAGGTGAAGGGCACCGTGTCCTGAGCGCTGACCCGGGCGCCGTTGCCGAGTTCGTAGGCCGCTTCGGCTACGGTTCGGCCGAGCAGCTCTCGAGCTCGACGGATTCCGTGCGCGGTGCGCCCGTCGACCAGATACGGTTCGACGGCCCGCAGCAATTCATCTGGCGCGCAGCCCTTTCCCCGTGTTCGCGCGGCGTGCGCGGCGGCAACCGCCACTGCCATCGCTCCCACGATCGCTTCCGGGTGCCGATGGGTGATCTCGGCGGACAGCGCCGCCTGCACCGCGGCCAGATCGGGATTTCCGGCGAAATGCGCGCCGAGCGGCGCGACTCGCATCGCGGCCCCGTTTCCCCACGATCCACTCCCACCGAAGACAGCACCGGCCGCCTCGCCCCATGGACGCCCGTCTCGAATCTCGTGCAGCACAACAACTGTGCCCGGCCCGTAGCCACGATACGGTTCGCACCGCTGCGCGAACGCGCCCGCGAGGACATCACGATCCACGTGGCCACGCTCACGGATTTCCGCATACACCGAACACGCCATTTCGGTGTCGTCGGTCCATGGCCATGGCGCCGACGGCGGTCGACCCGCGAGAAGATCAGGAACAGAACGACCGGGAACGAAGAACTGCGCACCCAGCGCATCACCAACAGATAAGCCTTGAAGGCTGTCGAAAGCGGGATCGGAATTCGGCATGCTGGGCGTAATCATTGCCCACCCTGGGCAAACGACGCAACACGATCTCCGGTCGGTCAGACCAGCTCGACCTCGTCGAATCCGACGGTCAGCTTGTGTCGGCGCTCGAGCAGGACAT
>NZ_JBHWZY010000032.1:0-16899 GCF_042727815.1 Nocardia sp. NPDC060220 | reverse complement strand
GCGCCTGGAAGTCGTTGCGCGAAGGCAATGAGCGCTTCGTCAACGACACCCTGCAGCATCCTAGCCAGGGTGCCGCGGACCGAGCCAAACTCGTCAAGGGCCAAAACCCCCACGCGATCCTGTTCGGCTGCGGTGATTCCCGCGTCGCCGCCGAGCTGATCTTCGACCAGGGGCTCGGCGACATGTTCGTGGTGCGCACAGCGGGCCACGTCGTGGACAGTTCGGTGCTCGGCTCGATCGAATACGGCGTCGAGGTGCTCAACGTGCCACTGATCGTCGTCCTCGGACACGACAGCTGCGGCGCCGTGAAGGCCACCATCGACGCGCTCGACGGCGGCGAGGTGCCCGGTGGGTTCATTCGCAGCGTGGTCGAGCGGGTGACCCCGTCGATCCTGGTCGGGCGACGCGAAGGGCTCACCTCGCTCGACGATCTCGAAGCGCGTCACGTGGTGGAGACCAGCAAGCTGCTCATGCAGCGCTCGATGATCATCTCCCAGCGTGTTGCCACTGGTCAGTGCGCTATCGCGAGCGTCACCTACAAGCTCGAAGACGGTCGCGTGCACCTGCGGCGCACTGTCGGCAATATCGGTGAGGTGGTCTGAACCGTCGGCTTCTCCCCGGTTCGGCCCCCGACACGCCGAGGTCATCGAGCGCGCCCCTGCGCGCTGCGCTTACCGTTGAGGCGTGCTGGAACCGAATGGACCGCTGTCACCGGAGATCTACTGGCGCCGCCGTGCACTCGCGATCGGCGTCATCGTCGTCGCGCTCGCGATCGTGATCTGGCTCGTCACCATGGTCTCGCGCGGTGGGGACTCGTCCGGCGCCGACAACGCGGCCGCGAGCACGACCACGTCGGCGGAGTCGAGCGCGTCCGAGACGAGCTCGGCGTCGAGTAGTGCGTCGTCGAGTAGTGCGTCGGCCACACCCATCAGTGGGTCGGTCACGCCCAGCGCGACGACGACCGCCGCCGATCAGCCCGCGGCACAGCCGTGCCCGGATCAGTCGCTGGCGCTGAAGGTGACGGTCGGCCAGCCGACCTATCGGGTCGGCGACCAGCCCGCGTTCGGCACAGTGATCACCAACATCTCGTCCGCGGCCTGCTCGCGTGACCTCGGCGCGGGCCCACAGTTCCTCGTCTACACCCTCGACGGCCAGCGCAGGCTCTGGGCGAGCAACGACTGCAACCAGGACGATCCGGCGGAGATGAAGACGCTCAAGGCCGGTGAACAACTCTCGTACAAGGGCACCTGGTTCGGCACCACCTCGCAGCCGCAGTGCGCGGGTGACCGCCTCCAGGTGCCCGCGGGTGCGTACATGGTCGTAGCCCAGCTCGGCGCCGTTCGCAGCGCCGCGGAGCCGTTCAACCTCGCCTCTTGACGCCGCGCTCCCGCATGCCGGGGGCATTGTGCGGGTGCGCCATAGGTCACATGTTCAAGATGGGTTGATTTGCAGCGTTCGCAAGATCGGCGGTGCCGTCAATGGACATTGGCGCGGCATTGGCGAACCGGCGCTGAATCAGGCGATTGCCGCAGTTATTCCACCGCCACTACTTCGCGGGGTGCGCGGGATTTGCGGAGTTCGGCCAATCGCAGTGCCGATCGGAGATCCCCGACCTCGTGGATACGCATCGTGCCGGTCTTGGTTTTCTCCGAACCGGGCGGAACGAGCGCGGTGGTGAACCCCAGCCGTTCGGCTTCGGCCAGGCGTCTGCCGAGCCCGGTGACCTTGCGAACCTCACCCGCCAGCCCGACCTCGCCGAGGATCACCCACCCCGCGGGCAGGGCGATGTCGGCCTCGGCGGAGGCGATGGCCAAGGCGATGGCCAGGTCGGCGGTCGGCTCGAGCAGGCGCATCCCGCCGACGGTCGCCGCGTACACATCGTGCTTGCCGAGAAATACCCGGCCTCGGCTCTGCAATACCGCCAGCACCATGGCGACGCGGTTGTAGTCCAGCCCGCTCACCGCCCGGCGTGGCTGCGGGATCTCGGTCTTGACGGTCAGCCCCTGCACCTCGGCCACCAGCGGCCGTTTGCCGTCCATCGCGACGGTCACCGCCGTACCGGGGACGGTGTCGGTGCGATGGTGCAGGAACAACCCGGACGGATCGTCGACGCAGGCGATGCCGTCGTCGTGCAGTTCGAAGCAGCCCACCTCGTCGGCGCTGCCGAACCGGTTCTTGATGCCGCGAACCATGCGCAGCGACGAATTCTTGTCGCCCTCGAACTGCAACACCACGTCCACCAGGTGTTCGAGCGTGCGCGGGCCGGCCACGTTGCCGTCCTTGGTGACGTGTCCGACCAGCAGCACCGCGATCCCGGTCGCCTTGGCCAGCGAGGTCAGCGCCGCGGTGACCGCGCGCACCTGGGTGACACCGCCGATCACCCCGTCCACCTCCGGTGCCAGCATGGTCTGCACGGAGTCGACGACCAGCAGCGACGGCCGCACCTGCTCCACATGCCCCAGCACGATCGACAGATCCGATTCGGCCGCCAGGTACACCCGGTCATGCACGGCACCCGTGCGATCGGCCCGCAGCCGCACCTGCCCGGCGGACTCCTCGGCGGTCACGTACAGCGCGGTCTCTTCGCGCGCCGCCGCCCACCGGAACGCGACCTCGAGCAGCAGCGTCGACTTGCCGACTCCCGGCTCGCCGGACAGCAGCACCACCGACCCCGGCACCACCCCGCCACCGAGGACCCGATCGAGCTCGCTCACCCCCGTCGACCGCGCCTGCGTGACCTTGGCGTCGATCTGCGACAGCGGCGCCGCCGCGGTACTCGGCAGCATCGCTCGCCGCCCTGGAGCAGCGGTGGACGCCGAAACGGCCACCTCGTTCACCGTTCCCCAGGCACCGCAATCAGGGCACTTACCTACCCACTTGGACACCTCGTGCGTGCACGCGGAGCACCGGAAGACTGCTTTGGTCTTGGCCACACGCGCACCCTACGGACCCGGACCGACACAAAAAGGAAGAGCCGCCGCGAAGTTCGCGACGGCTCTTCCTCACGGCTGGTGTCAGTGACCGCCCGCGCCCTCGGGCGCCGGGCCGGACTTCTCGTTCTCGATGCGCGGGACGGCCGCGGCATCGACCGGGACCGACACCTGCACGGTGCCCGCGTCCTTGAAGTTGAAGGTGACGTTGTAGGTCAGGCCGGGGACGATGTCCTTGGACAGGCCCGTGATCTCGATCGTGGCCGGGGTCTTCACCGGGTCGTTCGAGGGGATGTCGATACCCGCGGCGCCGGTCGGCGCGGCCCCGGTGGTGGTCGGCGCCGCCGAGGTGGTGCCGTGGTGATCGTCGGCCGCGGCGGGCTTGGTCTCACCCGGTCCCACGACCACGGTCTGCTGCGGCTTCAGCACGAACTTGGGGTCGCCCGCGGCTCCGGTGATCTTGACCTGGCCCAGGTCGGTGCTCACGCTGGTCAGCTCGTCGGTGACGGTCTCGCTGTTGTTGATGATCGACAGCGCGATCACCGCCTTGCCGCCCTTGTCGTGCTCGGCGGCGGCCTCCGGATACACGATGTGCACGTTGCGCAGGGCGATGGCGCCGACGTTGGCGTGGTTGCCGTTGATCGCGGCGGCCTGCGTCGAGGTCTGAGTGTGCTGGCCGGCACTGCAGCCGGTCAGGGCGATGCCCGCGGCAGCGGCGAGCGCGGCAACCGTCACCATGCGACGTCGCGCCGAGTGGGCGGTCACAGCTTTCAGGGCAGTCACGGTTTGTCCTCCATGTCGACCGGGCTCACTCCGTCCACACGGGGATCGGAGGGTAGTAACTAGGCAGCGTAGTAGTTCACTTCGCGCGGGTGACGTTCGGGCTCGCGACGCGCGGGTGCGGAAGTAACAGTTCGGTGTCTCGAGGGGGTTTGCCGGATCGATGCCGGGATCGCGCTGTGCGATAACCTGTCGCTGTGCTGGTGGTTAACCCGTTCTGCCACAACACAATGCACAACAATTCTGTATTGTCAACCCCTGCGATGGCCTCGTTGTGGCCCTGACCTGCACAGTTGATCGCGCCGTTATCGAGTCGCATGTTAAACTGTGAACATCGAAAGGGGCACGGGACACATGATTTTTAAGGTCGGAGACACCGTCGTTTACCCCCACCACGGAGCGGCGCTGATCGAAGCAATCGAGACCCGCACCATCAAGGGTGTGCAGAAAGAGTATCTGGTCCTGAAGGTTGCGCAAGGCGACCTGACCGTTCGGGTTCCCGCAGAGAACGCTGAATACGTCGGCGTCCGTGACGTCGTCGGCCAAGAAGGTCTCGACCGCGTCTTCCAGGTGCTGCGCGCGCCACACACGGAGGAGCCGACCAACTGGTCCCGCCGTTACAAGGCCAACCTCGAGAAACTCGCCTCCGGCGATGTGAACAAGGTGGCCGAAGTGGTGCGTGACCTGTGGCGTCGTGAGCAGGACCGCGGCCTGTCCGCCGGTGAGAAGCGGATGCTCGCCAAGGCTCGTCAGATCCTCGTCGGTGAGCTCGCGCTCGCCGAGGGCACCGACGACGGCAAGGCCGAATCGCTGCTCGACGAGGTCCTCGCCGCGGCTTCCTAGAAACAAACAAACAAGTGCGACCTGTCGTAGCACTGGTCCCTGCCGCCGGTCGTGGCGTGCGCCTGGGTGAACCCACCCCGAAGGCGTTCGTCGCGGTCGGCGGCACACCTATGGTCCGGTTGGCCGTCGACGGTCTGATCGCGTCCGGTGCGGTGCACCGGGTTGTCGTGGTCGTGCCCGCCGAGCTGGTCGAGGCCGCATCCGCGCTGCTGTCCACCACCACCTCGCTGACCGGCGGTTCGATGCCCCCTGTGCCGGTGCAGGTGGTGGTGGGCGGCGCCGAGCGCACCGATTCGGTGCGCGCGGGCATCGCCGCCGCGCCCGACGCCGCGTGCTATCTCGTGCACGATGCCGCACGAGCGCTCACACCACCGGAACTGATCGCACGGGTGGCCGCCGAGCTCCAGGCGGGCAGTCAGGCCGTGGTACCCGCGTTGCCCGTCGTGGACACCGTGAAGTCGGTCGACGACGCGGGCATCGTCACCGGGACCCCCGATCGCGCCCACCTGCGCGCCATCCAAACCCCCCAGGGCTTCGCCGCCGACCTGCTCCGCCGCGCCTACGCCACCGACGATGGCGCCACCGACGACGCCGGCCTGGTCGAATGCCTCGGTGTCGCCGTGCACACGGTCCCCGGTGACCCACTGGCATTCAAGATCACCACCCCTCTCGACCTACGCCTGGCCGAGGCGCTGCTGGCTGACGGCGGTCGTTCGCCTGCCGTCGGGCGTCCCGGCGTCGAGCAGGCGGTCGCCCGATGAGAGTCGGTATCGGCAGCGACGTGCACCCCATCGAGCCGGGACGGCCCTGCTGGATGGCCGGTCTGCTGTTCCCGGATGCCGACGGCTGCGCGGGCCACTCCGACGGCGACGTTGCCGCCCACGCGCTCTGTGATGCCCTGCTCTCCGCCGCCGGCCTCGGCGACGTGGGCGCTGTCTTCGGCGTCGGCCGCCCCGAATGGGCCGGTGTCACCGGGGCCGCCATGCTCACCGAGGTCCGCAGGCTGCTGGCCGACGAAGGCTTCGAGATCGTGAACGCCGCGGTGCAGGTCATCGGTAATCGCCCGAAGATCGGCCCCCGCCGCGCCGAAGCGCAAAAAGTGCTCGGCGAACTCCTCGACGCCCCCGTGTCGGTGTCGGGCACCACGACGGACGGTCTCGGTCTGACCGGTCGCGGCGAGGGTATCGCCGCTATCGCCACCTGTCTGATCGCGGCGTGTTCGTAGCCCCTACGGGCCACTGAACCTTTCTTTCCGCGCATTGCTTTTCGCCGATTCGATCAGCCGTTCCGTTCACTACGGCGCCGCGAACCGGCCGGTCAACCCCACCCCAATCCCACCGACTAGGATCGAATGCCGTGACCTTGCGCCTTTTTGACACCGACACGCGGACCATGCGGGAATTCACCCCGCTGGTCCCCGGCCGTGCCTCGGTGTATCTGTGTGGGGCCACCGTGCAGGGGCAACCCCATATCGGTCATGTGCGCAGTGGCGTCGCCTTCGACGTGCTGCGCCGCTGGTTGCTCGCGCACGACTACGACGTGCAGTTCATCCGCAATGTCACCGATATCGACGACAAGATCCTGAACAAGGCCGCCGAAGCGGGCAGGCCGTGGTGGGAATGGGCGGCGACCCACGAGCGCGCGTTCGACAAGGCCTACGAGACCCTCGGCGTGCTGCCGCCGTCGGCCGAACCGCGCGCCACCGGTCACATCACCCAGATGATCGATCTGATGCAGCGCCTGATCGAGCGCGGCCACGCCTATGCCGCCGACGGCGATGTCTATTTCGATGTGGTGAGTTGGCCGAATTACGGTGAGCTGTCGGGCCACAAACTCGACGACGTGCACCAGGGCGAGACCCCGACCCGCGGCAAGCGCGACCCCCGCGACTTCACGCTGTGGAAGGCCGCCAAGCCCGGCGAGCCGAGCTGGCCGTCGCCGTGGGGTCCCGGTCGCCCCGGCTGGCACCTGGAATGCTCCGCGATGGCCGAGTTCTATCTCGGCGCGGAATTCGATATCCACTGCGGTGGAATGGATTTGATTTTCCCGCACCACGAGAACGAGATCGCCCAGTCCAAAGCCGCGGGCGACGGTTTCGCGCGTTACTGGCTGCACAACGGCTGGGTGACGATGGGCGGGGAGAAAATGTCGAAGTCACTCGGCAACGTGCTCTCGGTGCCGAATGTCCTCACCCGGGTGCGCCCGGTAGAATTGCGTTTCTACTTGGGCAGCGCGCATTACCGCTCGATGCTCGAATACTCCGACAAGGCACTCGACGACGCGGTCGCCTCCTATCAGCGCATCGAAGCCTTCGTGCAGCGAGTGCTGGACCGAGCGGGCGAAGTGCCCGTCGGTAAATGGACCGACGGATTCGCCGCCGCGATCGACGACGATCTGGCAGTCCCGAAGGCGCTGGCCGAAATTCACCACGTGGTGCACGAAGGCAATCGCGCGCTGGAAGCGGGTGCGGTGGAGACCGCGGTCGAACTGGCCGGTCAGGTGCGGGCGATGCTGGGAATTCTCGGCGTGGACCCGCTCGACGAACAGTGGTACACCCCCGCCGACAATTCGGCGGCGATCGACGCGCTCGACGTGCTCGTCCGCACGGAGCTGGATCGCCGCGCGAACGCGCGGGCCGACAAGAACTGGGCAGAAGCCGATGCCGCACGGGATCGGCTCATCGCCGCGGGTATCGAGGTAACCGATACCCCGCAGGGGCCGGAATGGTCGCTGGGCGCATCGAGCGGAAAGGCGAACTGATGGCAGGCAATTCACAGCGACGCGGAGCAGTCAGGAAGAGCGGCACCAAGAAGGGTGCCGTCGCCGGTTCCGGCGGGAAGCATCGCCGCGGTCTCGAGGGCAGGGGCGCGACTCCGCCCGCGTCCGAGCGCACCAAGCACCCCGCCGCCAAGCGGGCCAGAGCGGCGGCCAAAGCCAATGCGGCACAGGGTCGTCCGACCGGAAAGTCCGGCGTCCCGCGCGCGGGACGCAAGTCCGACGAGGGTCCCGAGTTGGTGCTCGGCCGCAACCCCGTGCTCGAGTGTCTGCGCGCCGACGTGCCGGCGACCGCCCTGTACGTGGCGGTCGGCACCGAGAACGACGACCGGCTCTCGGAGAGTGTGCAGCGCGCCGCCGACATGGGCATCTCCATTCTCGAGGTGCCTCGCACCGATCTGGACCGGCTGAGCGCCAACGGAATGCACCAGGGCGTGGCTCTGCAGGTGCCGCCCTACCGCTACGCCCATCCCGACGACTTGATGGACCGGGTGAAGGCCACCGCCGAACCCGCGCTGCTGGTCGCGCTGGACAACATCACCGACCCCCGCAACCTCGGTGCCGTCATCCGTTCGGTGTCCGCGTTCGGCGGACAGGGTGTGGTGATCCCGCAGCGTCGTAGCGCGAGCGTCACCGCCGTGGCATGGCGTACCAGCGCCGGTGCCGCCGCCCGGCTGCCCGTCGCACGGGCGACCAATCTGACTCGCACGCTGAAGGATTGGGCCTCGAACGGCATCCAGATCGTGGGCCTCGACGCCGACGGCGACACCACCCTCGACGACTTCGACGGCAGCGTCCCGACGGTCGTCGTGGTCGGTTCCGAGGGCAAGGGCCTGTCGCGGCTCGTTCGCGAGAACTGCGACTCGATCCTGAGCATCCCGATGGCGGGCCCGGTCGAGTCCCTCAACGCCTCGGTTGCCGCGGGCGTCGTCCTCGCCGACATCGCCAGGCAGCGCCGTCTGGGCTGAGTCCGCGCGGTTGACGGGCAAAACTGCTCTGTCACCGTACAATTCGTGCTGTGGCGATCCCTAATCAGCCGATCGGCGAAACGGTCGAGCACCCGCAGGCCAACCTGATCCTTGTGCTCGGGCTGCTCAGCCCGTTCTGCTGTGGGATCTTCGGGCCGATCGCGTGGGTGCTCGGCAAGCGGGCACTCAACGACATCGACGCGTCCTACGGTGCGCTCAGCGGCCGGTCTCAGGTGTTGATCGGCTATATCGCGGGCATCTTCGGCACCATCTGCATGCTGCTGTTCGCGATGCTGTACCTGGCCGGGTCCTGCAACGGGAACTTCTGAGGCTCAGTCCAGGCTCGGGTGCACGCCGGGCGCGTCCCAGGCGGGCCATTCGCCGCTGACGCTGCCGGTCCAGTTCGGCGGGCGGCGCTCCTTGAACGCCACCATCGCCTCGCCACCGTCGACACTCTTGGCAACCTGCGCGTTGAGCTCGGATTCGAGCTGCCCGACCACCGCGGGCGTCATGCCGAGGCTCTCCCAGATCAGCCGCTTGGTGAGCGCGACCGGCAGGGGAGCGGTCCCGGTGGCGATGTCGTGGGCCACCGCCATCGCGGTCATCAGCACCTCGTCGGCGGGCAGCGCGGCATTGGCCAGTCCGAGTGACTTGGCTTCGTCACCGTCGAAGGTGCGCCCGGTGAGCATGATGTCGGCGGCGTTGGCGAGGCCGGCCAGGCGCGGCACCGTCCAGTGCGCGAACCCGTCGGCGAGCACCCCGCGACGCACCTGGTTCAGCCCGTACACCGCGTCGCGAGCGAAATAGCGCAGGTCGCACTGCAGCGCCAGCGCCAGCCCGATACCGACCGCGTGCCCGTTCACCGCGGCGATCACCGGTTTACGGACCTGCCAGGGGGGCGGATCGAGCGTGGCGCTCACGTCGCCTCCGCGTGCGGCCAGGTCGGCGCCGGCGCAGAACGCAGGCGGGGTGCCGGTGATCACGACGGCGCGGATCGCGTCCTCGGTATCGCACCGGCGAAGGGCGGCGCTCAGCTCGGCCGCCATCGTCGGGGTGACGGCGTTCTGCTTGGCTGGCCGGTTGAGCGTCAGTAGCGCGACGCCGCCTTCGACATCGACGAGCAATTCCGAACTCATGGGATGGAATCGTACTAGCGACCGGCCAGCAAGTGTCTGCCGATCGCGTACTTGTGCACTTCCGTCGGGCCATCGTAAAGACGGAACGCGCGCATGTCCCGGAACAACATCTCCACCACCGTCTCGTCGCTGATCCCGATCCCGCCGAGCACTTGCACACAGCGATCGGTGACCTTGAACAGTTCCTCGGACACATACGACTTGGCCATCGACGATTCGTGTCTGGCCTGCTGTCCCTGATCCATCAGCCAGCAGGCGTGCCAAATCGTCAGCCTGCACTGGTGCAGCGCCACCTCGTTGTCGGCGAGCATGAACGACACGCCCTCGTGTTCGCCGATCGGCTTGCCGAACGCGGTGCGCGTACGCGCGTAGTCCAGCGCGATGGACTGGGCGCGGGCCGCCGCGCCGAGCCAGCGCATGCAGTGTGTGAGCCGAGCGGGGGCGAGCCGTAATTGCGCGTACCGCAGGGCTTGTCCGGTGCGACCGAGCACGGCCGTCGGCGGCAGCGTGAGATTGTCGAACCGGACGACCGCGTGCCCGCCGACGTAGTTGCGGTCCATCGTGTTCATGATCCGCTCGATCACGATGCCCGGCGCGTCACCGTCGGCGAGGAACAGGGTCGGCCCGGCGGGCAGGTGGGGGTTCTCGGCGAGCAGGGCCATGATGATCCAGGTCTTGGCGCCGTCGGCGCCGGTGATCAGCCACTTGAGGCCGTTGATCACGAAATTCTCGCCGTCGAACACCGCCTCCGTGCTGAGCTGCCCGGGGTCCGACCCGGCCCCGCCGGGCTCGGTCATCGCGAACACCGAGCGCTGTTCACCACGAATCACCGGCATCAGATACTGGTCGACCTGCTCCGGGTCGGCGACCTTGCCGAGCAGGAACATGTTCCCCTCGTCGGGCGCGGCGCAGTTCATGGCGACCGGTCCGAGCGTGGACCACCCCGCCGCCTCGTACACCAGCGCCTGCTCGACGTGGCTGAGTCCGAGCCCGCCGTGTTCCACCGGCGCCTGCACGGTCAGCAGCTTCTCGGCGCGGGCCAGTTCGACGAGTTCGGCCCGCAGGTCGTCGTTGGGGCCGTGCGCGGTGAGCCGGGGATCGCGCTCGAACGGCACGATCTGCTCGACGACGAAGGCGCGAACCCGATCTCGCAGTGCGGCCAGATCATCCGGAACGGTGAAGTCGATCATGCTGGCCATTCTGCGCGCCGACCTCCGTGGTTCGCGGCCGTTCGGGCATCGGAGCGGGATCCGGCGCGGGTTCAGCGCGCGTGCGCGAGTTGCCGATTGCGATGTCCGACGACCCGGCACACCAGGTAGATGCCGAACGAGATCGCGGTGACGAAGGTCGACACCGGAACACCGGGGGCGAGCGACAGCAGCAGCCCGCCGACCGCGGCGACCTCGGCGAAGATCACCGACAGCACGGTCGCCCGCATCGGGCTCGAGGTCACCTGCGCGGCCGCGGCGGCCGGGGTGATCAGCAAGGCGAGCACCAGCAGCGCGCCGACGATCTGCACGCCGAACGCGGCGGTGATGCCGAGCAGTACCGCGAACACCACCGACAGCGCCCGCACCGGCACCCCGCGCGCGATCGCGACCTCGGGATCGGAGCTGGCGAACAACAGCGGCCGATACACCACGGCCAGCACGGCGAGCACGCCCGCGGTGCAGGTGACCAGCAGTGCGAGCCCGTCGTAGCCGACCCCGGCGACCTGCCCGGTGAGCAGGGAGAACTTCGACCCGGCTCGCTCCGGCGCGAGCCACAGGAACAGCACCGACAACCCGAGCCCGAACGACAGCACCACCGCGATCACCGAATCACGTTCGCGCGCACGAGAACCCAGCCACCCGAACAGCACGGCCGCGACCACCGAACCGGCGATCGCCCCGAATCCGACCCCGACCCCGACGAGCAGCGCCGCCGACGCGCCGGTGAGCGAGAGCTCGCTGGTGCCGTGCACGGCGAACGACATCTGCCGGGCGACGATCAGCGGTCCGATCAACCCGGCCAGCAACCCGAGCAGGGCACTCGCCAACAGCGCCTGCTGCACGAAGTCGTAACCCAGCAGGTTCGCGGTGGTGGTGAAGTCGAACATCTGCTGGAACACCTTGGTGAGCTTTTCCATCAGGCGGTACCGCCGAGGGCGTCCATATCGTCGCCGGTTCCGACGACCACCAGGCGGCCGCGTACCCGCAGCACCTCGACCTCGGTGCGGTAGAGCTCCGACAGCGTCTGCGAGGTCATCACCTCATCGGGCGTACCGATCCGGAAGCCGCCGTCCACCAGGTACAGCACCCGGTCCACCAGCGGCAGGATCGGGTTGATCTCGTGGGTCACGAACAGCACCGCGGTGTCGTGTTCGCGGCGGCGCCGGTCGACCAGCTCGGCGACCAGGCGCTGGTTCGCCATATCCAGGCTCAGCAGCGGTTCGTCGCACAGCAGTACCGACGGGTCGCCGACGAGGGCCTGCGCGACCCGCAACCGCTGCTGCTCCCCACCGGACATCGTCTCCAGCGACGCGTGCGCGAACGACCCGGCGCCCACCGCGGCGATGGCCCGCTCGACCTTCGCTGCCCGGCTGCGACGCCCGCGCCATCCGAGCCCCCACCGATGCCCGTCCACGCCGAGGCCGACCAGGTCGACGCCGCGCAGTTGCACGCCCGCGTCGATGGTCTTCTGCTGCGGGATGTAGCCGATGCCCGGATTGCCCACCCCGGCTCGCCTGCCCGCGATCTCCGCGCTGCCCGAGCTCAGGTCGAGGGTGCCGAGCAGGGCGCGCAGCAGCGAGGTCTTGCCCGAGCCGTTGGGTCCGAGGACGGCGATGAACTCACCCGGCCGCACGTCGAGGTCGAGGTCGCGCCAGAGGGTGCGGTCGCCGAAGGCCATGGTGGCCCCGCGCAGCCGGATCGCCGCGTCGGCGGTCTCGATGTCCGGTGCGGCGGTGGTGTCCGACAGTGCGGTTGCCTCGGTCATGGGGGTCCTCAGCGCAGGGCCGCGGCGAGCGCCTTGGCGTTGGCGGTCTGCCACTGGATGTAATCCATTCCGGCGGGCAGGGTTTCGGTGACCTCGACCACGGCGATGCCCGCGGACTGCGCGGTGGCCCGCAGGTCCTGGGTGATCTTGTCCTCGGTCTGAGTGTTGTAGATCAGTGCCTTGACCTGCTTGGCGGTGATCAGGTCGCGGGTGGCGGCGACGGCGGCCGGGGCCGGGTCGGTCTCCTGCTCGATCGCTTCCTGGAACTCGTGCGGGGTCTTGTCCTGCGCGGTCGCGGCCGTGAGCAGGTAGTGCGCGAGCGGCTCGGACTGGGCGACCGGCGCGTTCGGTGTCTGGGTGGCGATGGTGCCGGTGATGGTGCTGACGCCGATCAGCTGATTCTTGAAGGCGACCGCGCGCTCGGTGTAGGCATCGGCGTGCGCGGCGTCGACCTGGCCGAGCTGGGCCGCGATCTGATCGGCGACGGCGGCGACGGTGCTCACGTCGTACCAGACGTGCTCGTTGTCGTCGTTCTTGTCCGCGCGCTGCTCGAACGCCTCGACGGTCCGCTTGTCCTTGCCCGAGATGGCCTTCTCGATGAACTCGTCGTAGTGCCCACCGTTGAACACGACGAGATCCGCGTCACTGATCTTGGCGGTGTCGGTGGCCGAGGTCTCGAACGAATGCGGATCGGCGGCGGGGTCGCTGATGATCGAGGTCACCTGGGCATCCGGCCCGGCGACGGCAGAGGCCACCGAACCCCACACATTGGTGGAGGCGACGACCTGGGGGGTATCGGAATCGCTGGAGCTGGTACCGCAGGCGCTGAGGACGACCACGGCCGCCACCCCCGCCGTGAGACCGGCGAACAAGCGGGCGAATCGAGGGTTCACGCGGCACTCCTGGCGAGCAAGCTCTAGATCGTAATGGAAATCGTTACCGTTTTAGATTAGCAGCTACGAATACCCAGTACGAACCGCATCGAAAAGCCGGGCTCGAAATTCGAACCCGGCTTTGTCGAGCGTTGTCAGACCAGGGCGTTGACCGGCTGGCTGAGCAGTTGAGCGCACCGGAGCAGGCCCAGGTGGCTGTACGCCTGGGGGTGGTTACCGAGGGAACGCTCGGCGACCGGGTCGTATTCCTCGCTGAGCAGGCCGGTGGGTCCCGCGGCCGCGACCAGCTGGGCGAACAGCGCCTCGGCGTCGGAGCGCCTGCCGATCAGCAGGTACGCCTCCACCAGCCAGGCGGCACACAGGTGGAAGCCACCCTCGCCGCCGGGCAGCCCGTCGTCGTGGTGGTACCGGTACACCGTGGCGCCGCTGCGCAGTTCGGCCTCGGTGGCCACCACCGTCGCGGCGAAGCGCGGGTCGGCGGGATCGATCAGGCCGCTCAGGCCGATGTGCAGGGTGGCCGCGTCCAGGTCGGTGCCGTCGTAGGCGGCGGTGTAGGACTGGACCTCGTCGTTCCAGCCCTTCGCCTTCACCTCGTCGGCGATCGTGTCGCGCAAGCTCACCCAGTCGGGGTCGGCGGGGCGGTCGAAGCGGTCCGCCAGGGTCAGGGCGCGGTCGATGGTGAGCCAGCCCATCACCTTCGAGTACACGTGGTGGCGCGGGTTGCCGCGGATCTCCCAGATGCCGTGGTCGGGTTCGGTCCAGCGGCGCTGCACCGCCGACACCATCGCGTGCACCAGTTCCCAGTCGGCATCCGGCAGGGCCTTGGACGGTGCGGTGATGCCCTGGCGCTCGCGTTCGTGTGACATCGAGGTGATCAGGTCGACGATCGGCCCGAACACGTCGAGCTGCACCTGCATGTTGGCCGCGTTGCCCACCCGCACCGGCCGCGATCCGGCATAACCGGGCAGCGCGTCGATCACGGCCTCGGGCGGCAGGGTCTCGCCGTAGATCGTGTACAGCGGGTGCAGGCGCTCCGGTCCCGGCAGGGTGTCGAGCACCTTGTGTACCCAGCCGAGGAACTCCTCGGCCTCGGTCAGCGAGCCCAGGGTCACCAGTGCCTGCGCGGTCAGCGACGCGTCACGCAGCCAGCAGTAGCGGTAGTCCCAGTTGCGCACGCCGCCGATGTCCTCGGGCAGCGAGGTGGTGGCCGCGGCCAGGATCGAGCCCGACGGGCGATGGACCAGCCCGCGCAGGGTGAGCGCCGAACGCTTCATCAGATCCGGCTTGAGCGGCGGCAGCAGCAATTCCGAGGCCCACTGCGACCAGTACTGCTCGGCGAGCTGGCGGCGCTGCGGCTCGGGCGTCATCGAGGGCGCGAGATCCGCGGTTCCGCACCGCAATTCGAGCACGACCGGCCCGAGCGACGGGTCGACCACCGCGCGCGCCTGCTCGTTGGTGCCGTCGGACAGGATCTCCCACTCCACACCGGGGGAGCGAAGCACCATCGGATCATTGGTGCCGCTGACCTGAATTCCGCTGCGTACGACCTGCATTCGCACCGGCACCTGGCCGAACTCCGGTTGTGGCGCGAAGGTGACCACGGCCTTCGCGGCGCCGGTGATCACCCTGGTCAGATCGGTGCGATCGGGAGCCACGTCGTGCGGCAGGTAGTCGGCCACTTGCAAACTGGCCCACCGGGTTTCGACCGTCATCGTGCCGTCCACATACCGCTGCGACAGCGGCAGGCTCGGCCGCTCCGGCGCCACCGTGAAGTGTCCGGCCGCCGCGCCGCCGAGCAGATGCGCGAACACCGCCGCCGAATCCGGTTCGGGGTGGCAGAGCCAGGTGACCGTCGCGTCGGGGGTGAGCAGCGCGACCGAGCGCGGGCTGGCCAACATGCTCAGCCGCTCGATCCGGGGGGCGCTCGCCCCGGCCAGCCAGGTGCGCCGCTCCTCGACGAGGAACGCCAGCGCGCGCGCCACCTCCTCGGTGGAGTTCACATGCAGCTTGGCGATGCTCTCGCCCTCGCCGACCTTGATGCCGACATCCGGTCCAGAGAGCACCCGGAACGCCTTCTCGTCGGTCACGTCGTCGCCGAAGAACACTGCGGCGGAAGCGCTTTCCTGATGGCGGATGGTGTCGAGCGCGGTGCCCTTGTCGGTGGGGATCACCGCGAGCTCGATCACCGCCTTGCCTTCGGTCACCTGCACGCCCACCCAGCAGGCCGGGCCTTGGCGAACGGAAGTCAGTGCGCGCCTGCCGATTTCGGGGCTGGCGTTGCGCACGTGCAGCGCGGCGCTGGCCGGCTTCATCTCGACGGTCACGCCCGGGTTCTCGGCGGAGATCTTCGAGAACGCGGAATTGATCTCTGTCAGTAGCTGTTTGGCGTCGTTGTCGATCGCGTGCACGAAGCCGACGTCGAACTCCGAGCCGTGACTACCGATCAGCTGCACCTCGACCGGCAGGCGCGACAGCGCCGCCAGGTCTCGGAGCGCTCTACCGGAAATCACTGCCGCAGTAGTGTTCGACAACCCCGCCAGCGCGCGTAGCGCGCTCACCGATTCCCGCTGGGGAAACGCTTTCGACGGGTCGGACACGATCGGGGCGATGGTCCCGTCGTAGTCCGAGGCAACCAAGAGCCGTGGCACGCGCGCAACCGACGCCAGTGCACGGCGGACATCCAAGGGCAGTTCCTGTGCGCTCACGCATCCAACCTAGTGATGGGAGGAGTTGATCAGGGGGCGCGAAAAACAATACTGCGTCAATTTTGCCGCGCGAGCGGCGCGGCGGGTTGTGCGCACGACCCCCGGTCGTTTGCTCGCGACCTTACGGCAAATTTCGTACCGGCGGCCCACCACCGTCTGCCGGATTCGTCGAGCTCACCGGGCACATGAGGGCGCGGCGAGGCACGCGCTCCCGGTAGATGCGCTGTTTCGCATATGCGGCGTCGGCTATGCATCTTCCTACTGGAAGGCGCACAGCCGACGGGTGTCAACAGCGATGGGCGATTTGTGATGTTGCGGTAGTGAGCTTTGCCGGGTTGCTGGGTTATCCGCGATCGCCCAGCAACAGGTCGACCGTGAGCTCGAGCCGTTCCGTGACATCGGTCGCGGACGCGCGCCGGGTGAGCCAGGCCACCAGATTCGACAGCCACACATCGGAGATGACGCGGGCGATGGCGAGCTGACGGTCGTCGGGTTCGCCGTCGCTCATCGCGCGGGCGAAGACCCGGTCCATCACCTTGCCCACCCGATCCACTTCCGCGGCGGCCGAGGCGTCGGCGAACATGAACGCGCGCGTCATCGCCTCGGTGAGTAGCGGGTCGCGCTGCATCATCCGGGTGATCTGGGTGAGCAGGGTGTGCATGCGCTCGGACGGGCCGTCGCCGTCGGGTAGTGGTTTGCGCTTGCCTTCGAACATCTCGAATTCCCTGGCCAGCGCCGAAACGAGCAGGTGAACCTTGGACGGGAAGTAGCGGTACAGCGTGCCGACGGCCACGTCGGCGCGCTCGGCGACCGCGCGCATCTGCACGGCGTCGTAGCCGCCCTTGGAGGCGAGCGCGAGGGTCGCGTCGAGGATGCGCTTGCGCCGGTCGCGC
>NZ_JBHWZY010000031.1:0-16939 GCF_042727815.1 Nocardia sp. NPDC060220 | reverse complement strand
CCCCGGACCTGCGCGTTGGGGGTTGCGTGGGCATAACGATTGTGTACAGTTGACGGTAACGCTGGCCGCAGTTCGAGCCCGACTCGCTGCGGCCAGCGGAACTCAAATGGGGGAGTTCGTCACCGTCTCTTAACCTTCTGTAGCTGCCGATTGTCCGGTGCTGTCCCGACGCGGTGTGCTCGGAGTTGTCGGCCTCACAAATGCACGCACAGTTGCGAACTCACGCCCGGTCAACGGCCTTCGCCGGCGTCATCAGCCACCGATCGGCCGGATCCGCCGCCGCGACCGGCACCACCGCCGCGGCATCCTGTTCCTCGGCCACCCGCCTGCCGATCCCGAAGACGTAGTAGAGAAACAGCGCCTCGGCCGCGAACCCCAGTGCGATCCGTACGGGCGCAGGCAGCGGACTCGGCGTCACGAAACCCTCGAGCAGGCCGCATACCAAGAGCACGCACACCAGCCCGAGGGCCACGGTCGCGGTCGCACGCCCCTGCCTGGCCATCGCCGCCGCCCTGCTGCGCCGACCCGGGTCGACCAGCGTCCACCCGAGCTTCAACCCCACCCCGCCCGCGACGAACAGCGCGGTGAGCTCCAGCGTGCCGTGCGGCAGGATGAAGCCGAAGAACGAATCCAGTCGCCCCGCCTCGGCCATCAATCCACCGGTTATCCCCAGATTCAGCGCATTCATGAACAGTGCGTACACAGCCGGGAGGATCAGGACACCGGTGAACAACGCGATCGCCGATACCAGCGAATTGTGTGTCCACACCTTCGCGGCGAAGGCCTCGTTGGGGTGGGCGGAGTAGTACGACTCGAACGAACCCCCAGGTCCGGTGACATCCGACAGGTCGCCCTCCGGTATCCCCAGCGCATCGCGGGCCGCCGCCGAACGATCCACAAGCACGCCGATCACGCCCGCGACGCCGAGGAAGATCGCAGTTGTCCCCAACCACCACGGCCAAGCTCTGTACACAGCCGCGGGAAAGTGCCGGGTGAAGAACCGGCCGACTTCGCGCCACGGCTGCGACCGCGCCGCCAGCACCCGCCCACGGGCCCGCGCCAGCAGCGCGCTCAGCCGGCCGACGAGCTCCGGATCCGGGTGGTGCCCCTGCAATCTCGCCAGCTGCTGCGACGTGGACCGGTACAACCGGACCAGCTCGTCGGCCTCCGCGCCGGACAGCTTGCGCTGGCGGACCAGCTGATCGAGCCGATACCACGACCGTTGACGTGCCCAGCTGTAGGCATCGGTGTCCATATCGGGAATGCTAGCCACATGGCTGAATTCACCACCGGCGAAGCGGTGGCGCTCGACCTCCCCATCGCGCGCATCCCCAGCCGTGCGGGCGCTTTTCTGCTCGACCTGATGCTCCAGTTGGCCCTCGCCGCGACGCTGGAATATGTCCTGATGCTCGTGCTGTTGGCCACCGATGCCGACTCGGCCTGGTTCTCGGTGACGGCGGTCATCACGCTGGTTGCCGTGCTGATCGCCTATCCGGTGGTCAGCGAAACCGTCTCGCGCGGCCGATCACTGGGCAAGCTGGCCTTCGGCCTGCGTGTTGTGCGCGCCGACGCCGGGCCGATCGACTTCCGGCACGCGCTCACCCGCGGCCTCGCGGGCGCGATTGTGGATTTCTGGATGCTCGGTGCGTTCGGCGCGGTCGCGGTTGTCACGTCGCTGTGTTCGCGCGAGGGCAGACGAGTGGGTGACGTGCTCGCCGGGACGGTAGTTGTGCACACCCGCCAGACCATGCCGGTACCGTCGCTGGCGGTCGCCCCGCCCTGGTTGACAGGCTGGTCGGCGCAGCTGGATCCGAGCGGGATCTCCGACGAACTGGCCGCGGCGGCACGGCGGTATCTGACCAGGCTGCCCACGCTGACGCCGCCCACACAGCACTATCTGGGCACCCAGCTCGTCGAGGCCATGTGCGCCGCACTGCGCTGCCCGGTGCCCGTCGGCTACCCGCCCTATCACGTGCTCGGCGCGATTCTCGCTCGGCGACAGCAGCTTTCACGGGTGTAGCTCCACAGCCTGTGGATGAATCGCCTGTGCACGAATCAGGTTGCGCGGGAACCCACCTGTGCACAAACCCACCTGTGGATGAATCTGTTGGTGAGTCGGTGGATGAACTGTGAGTACCGGTGGAAACTGCGGTTGTCCACAACCACGTGCGGTTGTGCACAATTCGCGATGCCACCGATCACAGCGAGCCGGACCGCTTGAGCTCGAGGTATTCGTCGGCCAGCGCCTCGGGCAGTCGATCGGGTGCCGCGGCCACCACGGCCACCCCGCGCCGCCGCAGCGATTCCTGTACGAGCGCGCGCTCGTACAGCACGGTCTCGGCCGCGGCCGCCGTGTAGACCTGCGAACGGTCACTCGCCGCCGCCGCGATGTCGGGATCGATCACAGAGACGATCAGCACCCGATGACGCCGCGTCAGCGTCGGCAGCGCGGGCAACAGGTGCTCGGTGACGGTCGGCCCGTCGAGGCTGGTGAACCATACGATCAATGCCCGCCGTCGAACCCGCGAGATCACGGTGCGTACCAGCCCGTCGGTGTCGGTGTCCACCAGCTGTGGAGTAACCCCGGCGAGGGTGTGCATAAGTTTCAAAGGCAGCTGATTACCGCCTACGCCACTCACTTCCGCGCGGACTCGGCGGTCGTAGGCCAGCAGGTCGACCGTGTCGCCCGCAGCGGCGGCCAGACCACCGAGTAGCAGCGCCGCTTCGATCGCGCTGTCGAGCCGCGTTCCCTCACCGACCCGGCCCGCGCCGGCCCGCCCGGTATCGAGGACCATCAGCATGTGCCGGTTGCGTTCCGGCCGCCACGTCCGCACCAGCACGTCGTTCGCGCGCGCGGTGGCCCGCCAGTCGATGCTGCGCACGTCGTCGCCCGCCACGTACTCGCGGAACGAATCGAACTCGGTGCCCTGCCCGCGCGTATTGGCGACATTGCGCCCCTCGAGATGATGCAGCCGCTTCACCTTCGAACGCAGCAGCCGTTCACTGCGAAACGCGGGCAGCGCGCGCACCCTGGCAGGCACGTCGATCCGGCTCTGCCGTCCGGCCAGACCCAGCGGACCGAGCAGCCGCACCGTCACCGGGCCTGCGACCCGATCACCGCGATAAGTGGGAGTCAGGCTGGTGCGCAGCCGGATTCGGGTGTGCGGGGCCAGATCCAGCTGGTGTTCGCGGATGTCGGCACGCGCGCTGTCGGGCCAGGCGTCCCACAGCAGGCCCCGCACCGTGGCCGCGCCGGTATTGGTGACCGCCAGCTCCACCTCGGTGCCGCGTCCGAGCCGCACCACCGTCAGCGGATCACGGGTCAGCGACAGTGCATCCGCCCGCGCGGTGAGCGCGATATCGGTCAGCAGCAGCGCCACCAGCACCGCGCAGGCGCCGAGCACGCCGGCCCACGTGGGCACCACGAACATCACCACCGCCGCCGCGACCGTGGCGAGCAGCGCGAACCGGCCTGTGACCACCACGTCGCTAGACCGGAACCGGCACCGAGACCAGCAACGACGAGAGCACGCCCTCGGTGCTCACCCCGTCCAGCTCGGCCTCCGGCCGCAACTGCAAGCGATGCCGAAGTACCGCCATCGCCACGGTTTTCACGTCGTCGGGCGTCACGTACGCGCGGCCGTTGAGCCAGGCGAAGGCGCGGGCGGCGGCCAGCAACGCGGTCGCGCCACGGGTGGACGCGCCGTGCGCGACGGCGGGGGAGGAGCGGGTGGCGCGGCACAGATCGACGATGTAGGCCAGCACCTCCGGGCTCACGGTCACCTGGCCCACCGCGGCGCGCGCGGCCGCGATGTGTTCGGGTCCGGCGACCGGGCGCAGTCCAGCGGCGCCGAGGTCGCGCGGGTCGAAGCCGCTCGCGTGGCGTTGCAGGATGCGGAACTCGTCGTCGCGGTCGGGCAGCCGGATGTCGACCTTGAACAGGAACCGGTCGAGTTGCGCCTCGGGTAGGGGATAGGTGCCCTCCTGCTCGATCGGGTTCTGGGTGGCGACCACCACGAACGGATCGGGCAGCGGACGCGGCTGACCGTCCACCGAAACCTGGCGCTCCTCCATCGATTCCAGCAGCGAGGACTGGGTTTTCGGTGGGGTGCGGTTGATCTCGTCGGCCAGCAGCAGGTTGGTGAAGACCGGACCCTTGCGGAAGGTGAACTCGGCCGAATGCGGGTCGTAGATCTGGGATCCGGTGACATCGCCCGGCATCAGGTCCGGGGTGAACTGCACGCGTGCGTGCTCGAGCGCCAGCGAGGTGGCCAGGGCGCGCACCAGCAGCGTCTTCGCCACGCCGGGAACACCTTCGAGCAGCACGTGACCGCGGCACAGCAGGGCGAGCACGAGGTACAGCACGGCCTGGTCGTTGCCGACCACCGCCTTGCCGATCTCGGTGCGCAGTGCGGCCAGTGCCGCCGCGGCCTCCTGCGCGCTCGGCGTCTCGAGCAGCACAGCGTCCTTGGAAATATTTGTCATCCGAGCTCCGTCTCGATCCATTCGAGGTGTGCGGCAATGTAATGGAGGGTTGTCTCGTCCGGCACCTCGCCGAACAGGACAGTGCCGATCTGCCGACCGGGTACGCCGAGACGGCTGGACACGGCTTCGACGAGTTGATCGCCGGTGAGTTCGCCGCCCAGCCGTGGTGTGATCCGGCGCAGCGTCGCCGCGCGCAGGACATGGGCCACATGGGCCACGTCGCCGGAGCGGCGATACAGGCCCGCCTGTCCCGCGAGCAGCTCGTTCGCGGGGACCTCGACCGGGCGCGGCTCGCCGACCAGCGCGCCACGCCTGCGGGCCCGCCACCAGATCAGCGCCACGAAGGCGAGCAGGAACTGCAAGCCGCCGAACGCCAGCCAGCCGGGCAGGCGGGTGAAGATCGAGTCCTTGCCGCTGCCGAAATCGAGGTCGTTGTCATCAGGAGGTGGCTCGGGCGGGTCGGGTGGGTTGGGCAGATCGGGCGGGTGGGGTGCGTTGGGGGCGCCGCACGACTGCATGGTGGCGTAGACCAGCAGGGCGATGGCGAGTCCCGCCGCGAGCACCGCCCAGAAGCGGGGGCTGCGCAGGATCGGGGGCAGGGGTGGAAGCTTCCTGCGCTGCTTGGGTTCTCGCTCGACCACCTCGACCTCGAGCGGATCGAGAACGGGAGGTGGTGCGGACTGGGAGTACCGGTCGGCGTATTCGAGCCGACGGTACTCGTCCTCGGTGGCGCTACGTCCGCCGTAGACGACCTCGTCGAAACTCCTTGCCGCCGGATGCAATTCGGTGGACTGCTCCAGCGGCAATGCCGTGGTCGCGTCGTCGGCGGTCTCCTGCGCCGTGCGCGAGCGGCGCACGGGCAAGCTGCCGTCCTGTTCGAGTCCGCGCAGGACGGCGCGGAAGCGTTCGCGCAGTGCGCGGTCGTAATCGCGGCGGCGCGCGGCGTTCTCGGCGGCAGCGCGATGTTCGGCGGCGGCGCCGAGACGGGGCTGCGGTGGGACGCCGTCAGGGAACTCGGTCACCGGCGATCACCGGGAATTCGAATGTCCATGCCTTCGCGCACACACCGCCGGCTGATGTAGCACAGCACGCGGCTGGTCGCCTCGACGATCTCGCTCACGGTCACCACCAGCAGAAACCCGCCGACGAGCAGGGTGAGGAAAGCCCAGCGATGAGTGCCGGAGAAGTCGGAGAGGAAGAACGGAATTCCGAACGCGGGCACCGCGAGGACCGCGAAGATGCACCGCTGGGTGAGCCACAGACCCGCGGTCGACCAGTCGGCACCCTGCACGAGCTCCTTCGAACGGGCAACGCCCACACCGAAACCCGCGTGCTCGGCCACGATCGCCGGTTCGGTGACGAACCGCCGCGCCCGGACATACGAAAGCCAGATCAGCGCGAGCGGATAGGTGATCACCAGAATGCTGCCGAGCAGCAGCACCCCGATCCCGGTGAGCGTGAACATGATCTGCGCGAGCACCAGCGGCGTCACTTGCCTGCCCGCGGCCCGCAACCCGTCGAGCACGCCGTAGCGCACCCCGTGGAAGTCGGCGAGCGCGATCGCGACGGTCGCGCCGCGCAGGACCAGGCGAACCACCCACACGCAGGCCGCGGTCGCCAGGATCGCCGCCCACGCGGTGCCCGCGTCGGAGCCGTCGGTGAGGTGGGAAACCAGACCGGTCACCCCGAGCGCGACGAGCACACCGATCACGAGCGCACTGCCGCCGAGCACCGCGAAGGTCCGGATATGGGCCTGGATCAGGGCGAACGGCTCATCGAGCAATTCGCGGAAACGCAAGGGGCGGATCGGCACCGTCGGCGGTGTTGGCGGCCCCGGCGCAGGCACCGGTGCCGGATCGACTCCCGCCCTCACGACGCCAACCGTATCGGCGGGACGCACGGGCCGAGTCTAGTCAATCCCGTCCGCCCCGCCCGGTATGTCTTTACCGAGAGGGGCCCGCCCCGATCTGGACTGACCGGAGGGTGCGACGAAGGAGTACCCGGAGGGAGGGAAGATCGGGGGCCCGAAGGGCCCCGACTCGAGCGCGTCAGCGCTCCGACAAACACAGCAAGGTACACCCGCCCCTGGCCCGGTTTTACGGTTGACAATTCCTACCGAACATCGGCGGACCCGCGCCCGACAGCTGACCGCTCATCAACCGACGCCGATACCCTCGGCAGCGCAACCTGCGTGGGCTTCAAACGCCCACGCAGCGTGACCGTCTCACCGAGAATCCACTGCGCGGATTCTGAGTCGGCCGCAGCAGCAAGCGTGGTCGCCGACGTGAGCAAACGTTCGTCGTGCTGCTTGGACAGCTCACACAGCCGAGCCGCCTCGTTCACAGCGTCACCGATCACCGTGAACTCGTACCGATTGTGCGTACCGACGTTGCCCGCGACCACCCGTCCCGCCGCGACACCGATTCCCGCGTCGAGATCGGAGGCGTCGCGCAATCGGCGCTGGATCGCCCGACCGCACGACAGCGCCGATCCAGCCAGGTCGTCGAGGGGAGCGGGGGTACCGAACACCGCCAGCGCCGCGTCGCCCTCGAACTTGTTGAGCAGCCCGCCGTGCCGTTCCACCTCGTCGACGACGATGTCGAAGAACCGGTTGAGAATGCCGACGATCTCGGGTGCGGGCAGGGTGGCCGCCATCGTGGTGGAGCCGATGATGTCGATGAACAGGGCCGCTGCCTCGGTTTCGGTGCCGCCGAGCACCGGCTGGGAGGCGATCGCCGCCATCGCGACATCGTGGCCGACATGCTTGCCGAACAGGTCCTCGATCATCGCCCGCTCGCGTAGCCCGTGCACCATCGTGTTGAAGCCGCTCTGCAGTTCGCCCAGTTCGGTGCCGTCGTAGAGGGCGATCTCGGCGTCGAGGTCGCCGTTCTCCACGCGCCGCAGCGCCTGGCGCACCCCCTTGATCGGGGCCACTGTCGCCGCGACGACCTGGGCCATCAGGATCAACCCGAACACCAGCGCGGAGCCGCCGAGGCTGAGCATGCACACCGCCAGCCTGGCCTTGCTCACCGCGGGATCGGCCAGCGCCCACACCGCCACCGTCATCGTGAGCGCCACCGGTACGCCGACCCCGACGAACCACGACAGCATGGTCCGGCCGAACACGCCGATGCCACGCCGGCGGTGCGGGTCGGCGGCCAGCACGCGCGCGGTCACCGGGCGCAGCGCGAATTCGATGATCAGGTAACTGTTGGCGCACACGACGATCGCGGCGGCGCCGGTGGAGAGGATGACCTTGGGGATCAGCGCCGGTTCGAGCACCCCGTAGACGATGGTGAGCACGGTCAACGTCAGCGTCCACAGGATGGCCTGCTGCAGCACCATCCAGCGCGGCGCCGACACGGTGACCTGCTGTTCGGCCGGCGTCGGCACGTGCTCGGGATCGGTGGCCCAGCCCATCGAGCGCACCCCGGCCACGGTGCCCCACACAGTGCCGCCCGCCAGCGCGAGCGCGGCGCACAGTGGTGTGAACACGCTGTTGACCAGCAGGAGTTGCCGAGTGAACACGGTGGGACCGGGCAGCACGAAGCCCGCGAGCACCACCACCATGGCGATGCCGATCAGATTGGCGATGAGCAGCGGGACGGTGAGTAGTAACTGCACCCGAACTCGACGGATCTTCGATGCCTCGTCGACTGGCCCGAGCAGCGGCGAGCCCCATGGCGCTGATCGTGCCGCGCCCGCCGGTCCATCGCGGTTGATCACTTCTGAACTGTAAACCGGTGAAGCCGGTGTCGGCCACAGAGTTGCGCAGGTCACTGCCTCGGTCAGGTGGCTATACCAACTGGTCGCACCTAGTTTTGTGACCGTCCACCGGTCTGTCGACCGGCCTGTTGTCCGCAGCTTCGTTCGGTGTACAAATGTGCACTCAACCCTGGAGCAGGTTGTCGACGACGGCACGGTAGCGCGCGGGTTCGATCTGCGGCAGACCGAGCAGGGCGCGCAGGTAGACCCCATCGCCCACCAGTCGGATGGTGTCGGCGCGGACGGGGTCGTCCACCTCGGTCTCGAGGTTGTCCGACCAGGCCGCCATCACCGCGTCGAGCGCGCGCTGCACCTCGTCGGGTTCGCTGCCCGCCGACGCGTCGATCGTGCGCATGGTCGCCAGCAGTGAGCGGTACAGGGCGAGTTCTACAGCGTCGTCCTGCGCGGTGGGGTCGGGCGTCTGCAGGTACCACTCGGCGATGGAGCTCCCGCTCGATCTGGCGTCGTCGAGTTGGGTGCGGGCACGCTCGCCGAGCCGCTGGACCAGGCCGACGAGCAGGGCGTCCTTGCTCTTGAAGTGGTAGAGGAGCCCGCCCTTCGACACGCCCGCCGCGGCGGCGACGTTGTCGAGGGTCATCTGTGCCGCGCCGCGTTCGAGCAGCAGGGTCTCCAGGGCATCGAGGATGCGATCGCGGGTGTCAGAGCTCACGGCAATCACTGTACCGTCTGGACGGTTTTCTTGTTACTGTACCGTCTGGACGGTTTACCAACCTGAAAGACGAGAGACCGATGAACACCCCCACAGCACTCACCCCGACGCGCGCCACCCCGCGTGAGTGGGCGGGCCTCGGCGTACTCGCCCTGGCCCTGCTGCTGCTCGCCGTGGACGCGACCGTGCTGGACCTGGCCGTGCCCGCGATCAGCGCCGACCTCGCCCCGAGCACGCCACAGCTGCTCTGGATCATCGACGTGTACTCCTTCGTGCTCGCCGGTCTGCTGGTGGTGATGGGCAATCTCGGCGACCGGATCGGCAGGCGCAAGCTCCTGCTGATCGGTGCGGTCGGCTTCGGCATCGCCTCGGCGCTGGCCGCGTGGGCGGTGTCGCCGGAGATGCTGATCGCCGCGCGCGTCCTACAGGGCGTCGCGGGCGCCACGCTGATGCCCGCCACCCTCGGCCTGATCCGATCGATGTTCCAGGACCCGCGTCAGCGCACCGTCGCGATCGGTGTGTGGAGCGCGATGGCCGGTGGTGGCGCCGCGGCCGGTCCGCTGGTCGGCGGCTGGCTGCTCGAGCACTTCTGGTGGGGCTCGGTGTTCCTGGTGAACCTGCCGGTGATGCTGGTGCTGCTCGCCCTCGCCCCGCTGCTCATCCCCGAATCACGTGACCCGAACCCGGGCCGGTTCGACGCGCTGAGCGCGCTGCTGTCGATGCTGGCGCTGGTGCCGGTGGTCTACGCGGTGAAGGAAACCGCCGCGCACGGTCCGGCGGTGGGCGCGCTGCTGGTCGGCCTGGTCGGTGTGGTCTCGGCCGTGCTGTTCGTGCGCAGGCAGCGTCGGCTGACCGATCCGATGCTCGACCTGCGGCTGTTCGAACTGCCGCGGTTCCGGGTTGCGGTGTTCACCAACCTGCTCGCGGTGTTCGCGCTGGCGGGCGTGCTGTTCTTCGGATCGCAGTATCTGCAGCTGGTGCTCGGCCGCACGCCCTTGGAGGCGGGTCTGCTGATGCTGCCGGGGCTCGCGGCGAGCGTGTTCGGTTCGCTGGCGGCAGCCTGGCTCGTGCGGCGCTGGCGTGCGGCGCTGGTACTGGCCGGTGCGCTGGTCGTCACCGCGATCGGCGCGGCGGCCTTCCTCGCGGTCGACGCGGTGAGCGGCGCCGAGGCGTTCGTGCTCGGGTTCGTCGGCATCGGTCTGGGTGCCGGTGTGGCCATGACCGTGGCCGCCGACCTGGTCGTCGGATCGGCGCCGGAGGAACGCGCCGGTGCAGCCGCGGCGATCTCGGAGACCGCCTACGAAACGGGTCTTGCCCTGGGTGTCGCCCTGCTCGGCAGCACCGTGATGGCGATCTTCCGGCGTGGTCTGGACGTGTCCTTGTTGCCGGATGACGCCGTGGCGGCCGCGTCGGGTTCGCTCAGTGGTGCCGTCGAGGTGGCCGGTGAGCTGCCCGCCGCGGTGGCGGCGGAGTTCCTGTCGTCGGCGAACCAGGCGTTCGTCAGCGGCATCCATCTGACGGTGCTCGGCATCGTCGCGGTGCTGTTGTTCGCGGCCTACAGCGCGGTGCGGACGAAGACCACGCGCGGCTGAGCCGGGGTGGCCGAGATTGTCGGCCACCCCGTGCGATCAGCGGGCGGGCGGCAGCTGACGCCGGTTGCCGGGCAGCTCGTTGGCGTTTCCGCCGGCGAGCTCGCCGTGGCTGTCCGCCTCGGGCAGGCCGTTGCCCTGACCGGCCGGCAGCGCGGTGTAATTCGGCGCCGAGGGGTACTGACGCGGGTCCGGGTGGAAGCGGCTCGACGGCGCGTCGACCACGTTCGAGGCGATCTGCTGGGCGTACGGCTGGTACGGCTGCTGGTACTGCTGCTGCGGGTAGGCGCCGGGCGGCAGGAAACCCTGCGCGGGCTGACCCTGCAACTGATATCCGGCGGGGACCTGCTGTTGCTGCGCGGAATCCTGCGTGTCGACAGTGACCTTGCGCGTGCGGCGCAGCGTGAACGTCACCTCTTCGACCTCTTCGAACGCCTGCCGCGCGGTCCGCATCGGGTGGGTGGCCGAGTCGAAGGCATTGGCCACGAAAGCCGGTACCAGCGGACGGATCCAGCGGGCGGCGGTGTCGGTGAACGGCACCGTCCCGATGATCGGCAACTCCAATCCGCCACCGCCGGCCGGTGCTTGCGCGGGCGGCTGCTGCGTGGGCGTCTGGTGGGCGGGGACGAGAGCCCCGGCGGTGCCGGCGGGCAGCGCGTGCTGGACGTACCCCGCGGGCAGCTGCGATGTGGCGTTCGGCTCCAGAGACACGGAGTCGTCCTTTCGATGCGGCTCGGTGAACCCGAGCTCGAAACCGCCGATCGCGGCGATGATCCTGGTGCGCTGACGTTCTCGATCGATCACGGTATCGGCTTCGATGGCCAGTTGCGCGGCGGTGAGCTCGTGTTCGGCGCGCAAGGCGGCCGTCTCGGTGCGTACTTCGGCGCGTTTCACCGCGATGGCGGCGTCGGCCTCGCGCTGGGCCCGATCGGCCACCTCCGCGGCGTCGACCCGGCGGTCGAGCGAGGTTTCCCCGCGCCACCAGCGCAGCAGCAGCGGCAGCAGGGCCACGACGATGCCCGCGAGCAGGATGAGCAGGCGCAGCGCGGCGGCGCCCGCGTGTGACGCGGTGTAGCTGTTCATGGCCAGCCAGCGGGCGCCCAAGCCACGGTCGCCGTCGGCGAACGCGCTGGTCCGCGCGGTGGCGAGCGCGGCGGATTCGGTGCGAACCCGCTGGTCGAGGCCCTCGATGCGGCCCTGCGCCGTGGCGAGCTGTTTGCGGGCGTCGTCGAGCATGTCGTTGGCGGTCTGCGTTTCCGGACCGCGACCCGGTACCCCGGTGATTCTGGTCCGCGGGCATTCCGCGGTGGGGTTGTACTCGCAGCGGGCGATCACCAGCGCGCGGTCGATGTCGGCCTGCGACTTGGCGATACTCAGATCGAGCGCGGCCCGGTCGGCGGTGGCGAGGTCGAACGAGGTGCGGGCGGCGACCACGGCAGGCGCGTTCTCGGCGCTCGCCTGGGCGCGCACATCCAGTTCCCGGTCGACGGTCCCGCCGAGCAGCACGGTGGCGGCGAGTTCGGCGACGAAGACCCCGGCCAGCACCCCGACCCCGATCCGGGCCGCGATACCGAACCGATCGTCGTCCGCACCGGGCCGCGTGGTCGCCAGCGCCCGGCCGAGCGCTCCCGCGGCGACGGCGATGACCAGCGCGAACAGCACCGCGACGAGCACGCCCGCGTCGGCGGCGAGCAGTGCGGACATCGCGACGAGACCGGCGATCACGGCGAACAACGTCACGGCGGCACCGGTGACGAGATAACGGCCCTGTTCATGGCTGAAAGCCAGGTCGGCGCCCGATTCGTGGTCCCGGCGCCGTGGCGAGGCGAGGCCTCCGCCGAGCCAGGTGAGTAAGCCGGTCATGAGTTCTCCCCGGGTCGTGCGCTCCACTGGGCATGGCGAAACTGATAGATAAGGCGAAACTGGCATGGATTCGTTGTGTCAGCGTGACAGGCCGGACACCGACACACCGAGTGCCGAGGTACTGCTTGTGGTCAGCCTCACAGTCGAATGGGCCGACTCATCGCGCTGACCGAAACATTTCTGTGCCGACCTCGGCGTGTCGCGCGCGGCGAGCCGGGCCGCACCGCCGTCCGTGCCCGATTTGTGTCGAACGACACTGCCAGAAGTTTGCCAGCAGTGTGCTGTGGCGCACATTTCGCAATACAGACCGTACGGTCGGCTGACTGGAGCGCTTGTGGGGGCCCGTGTCGGGAATATCTCACAGTCCCCACCCCTGGTTAGCGGAGGTGGGAGGTTTGACCAGGGCATCTGCAGGGAAATCTGCTGCGGTGCAGGTGAGTTCAGCTTTCGGCCCCCGGCCGACGGTGGAACCGAGTCTGCTCGTCGACAGTGTTCACGCAGGTAGGCGGGGGTTGTCCGGGATCGATCCGGTCCCCGGTCTGCTTTACACTGGACGACGCGCGCGACGATGCAAGCAGCCGTTACAAACCCCAGCTAGACGGGTTACTTAGCACAACCTTAGTTGGTTGGGTCTGCGGTCTGACTTATCGTTTGCTCTTACGCCGAACGCACCCAGTTCGGCACAACCACCTGTTCGAGGTCCGGTGAAACCGGGCCAAGAGTAGCGGGTGAAACCCCGCGCAGAGGTAAGGGAGAAGTAAGCATCCCGTTACCTCTGAGCACCCCAACTACGTCAACGCCGCAAACCACCACCGTCGCTGGTTTCGGATCGTACGGACGCAGTCTTGACGGAGGCGAAACGACGAAGGGCCCACGCTCAGCTTGCTGGGTGGCCGACATCGACAGCCGACTTTCTTGAAGGCAGAGGCATGACGCAACTTCCTGGCCACAGGTCACCCGGAGTCACCGGGCTCTACGATCCGGCATTCGAACACGACGCCTGCGGCGTCGCGTTCGTTGCCGACATGCATGGACGACGCAGTCGAGACATCGTCGACAAGGCCATCACGGCCCTCCTGAACCTGGAGCACCGCGGTGCTGCGGGTGCCGAGCCGAACTCCGGCGACGGCGCGGGCGTCCTGCTGCAGCTCCCGGACAAGTTCTTCCGTGCGATCCTCGCCGAAGAAGGCGCCGCTTTCGAGTTGCCCCCGGAAGGCTCCTACGCCTCCGGTATCGCCTTCCTGCCGCAGGCCCGCCGCGAAGCCGCGCGGGCCGCCTACGGCGTCGAGAAGATCGTCACCGAAGAGGGCCTGGCCGTGCTCGGCTGGCGCGAGGTGCCGATCGACGAGACCTCGCTCGGCGCGCTGGCCCGCGATGCCATGCCCACCTTCCGGCAGATCTTCATCGGCTCGCCGAAGAACTCCGCCGAGCAGCTCTCGGGCATGGACCTGGAGCGTCGCGCCTACGTGATCCGCAAGCGGATCGAGCACGAGCTCGGCAAGGCAGGCCCCGGCGAGGGCACCGTCGGCAAGGAATCGGTGTACTTCCCGAGCCTGTCCGGCCAGACCTTCATCTACAAGGGCATGTTCACCACGCCCCAGCTGCGTGCGTTCTACCTGGACCTGCAGGACGAGCGCGTCGAGTCGGCCATCGGCATCGTGCACTCGCGCTTCTCCACCAACACCTTCCCCTCGTGGCCGCTGGCGCACCCGTTCCGCCGGGTCGCCCACAACGGTGAGATCAACACCGTCACCGGTAACGAGAACTGGATGCGCGCCCGTGAGGCGCTGCTGCGCAGCGACGTGTTCGGCAAGGACGAAGCGGGCAAGGACCGGCTGCAGAAGATCTTCCCCGTCTGCACCCCCGGCGCCTCCGACACCGCGCGTTTCGACGAGGTGCTCGAACTGCTGCACCTGGGCGGTCGCGAACTGCACCACGCCATCATGATGATGATTCCCGAGGCGTGGGAGCGTAACGAGAACCTCGACCCCGACCGGCGCGCGTTCTACGAGTACCACTCGATGCTGATGGAGCCGTGGGACGGCCCGGCAGCGGTGTGCTTCTCCGACGGCACCAAGATCGGCGCCGTGCTCGACCGCAACGGTCTGCGCCCGGGTCGCATCTGGGTCACCGAGGACGGCCTCGTCGTGCTCGCCTCCGAGGTCGGCGTGCTCGACATCGACCCCGCCACCGTGGTCCAGAAGATCCGCCTGCAGCCGGGCAAGATGTTCCTGGTCGACACCGAGCAGGGCCGCATCGTCACCGACGAAGAGGTCAAGTCGGAGCTGGCCGCGGCGCAGCCGTACCAGCAGTGGCTCGACGAGGGCGTCAGCCGCCTGGCCGACCTGCCCGACCGCCCGCACGTGCACATGTCGCACGACCGCGTGCTGATCCGTCAGCAGATCTTCGGTTACACCACCGAGGACCTGAACCTGCTGATCACGCCGATGGCCAAGACCGGCGGCGAGGCACTGGGCTCGATGGGTACCGATACGCCGATCGCGGTGCTGTCGAACCGCTCGCGTCTGCTGTTCGACTACTTCTCGCAGCTGTTCGCGCAGGTCACCAACCCGCCGCTGGACGCCATCCGTGAGAAGGTCGTCACCAGCCTCAAGCGCAACCTCGGCCCCGAGGCCGATTTGCTGCACCCGGGCCCCGACTCCTGTCGCATGATCGCGCTCGAACAGCCCATTCTCGACAACGACGAGCTGGCCAAGCTCGTCCACATCAACGACGACGGCAGCCAGCCGGGCCTGCGCTCGGTGGTCGTGCGCGGTCTGTACCCGGTCGCCGAGGGCGGCGAGGGTCTGCGCAAGGCGCTCGCGGCCATCAACACCCAGGTCTCGGCCGCCATCGACGGCGGCGCGCGCATCATCGTGCTGTCCGACCGTGAGTCCAACGAGAAGCTGGCGCCGATCCCGTCGCTGCTGCTCACCTCGTCGGTGCACCACCACCTGGTGCGCGAGCGGACCCGCACCATGGTCGGCCTGGTCGTGGAGGCCGGTGACGCCCGCGAGGTGCACCACATGGCCCTGCTGATCGGTTTCGGCGCCGCCGCGATCAACCCGTACATGGCCTTCGAGACCATCGAGGACATGCTCGAGCGCGGCTCGCTGCAGATTCCGGGCAGCACCGGCGATCTGGCCGCCGACTTCCGCAAGGCCGTCGCGAACTACTGCACCGCGGCCAGCAACGGCGTGCTCAAGGTGATGTCGAAGATGGGCATCTCCACCCTCGCCTCCTACAACGGCGCCCAGCTGTACCAGGTCATCGGCCTGGCCCAGGACCTGGTCGACGAGTACTTCACCGGCCTGCGCTCCGCGCTGGGCGGCATCGGTCTCGACGAGATCGCCGAAGAGGTGGCCATCCGCCACCGCGTCGCGTTCCTGGAGAACCGCAACGAGCGCGCGCATCGCGAGCTCGAGGTCGGTGGCGAGTACCAGTGGCGTCGTGAGGGCGAGTACCACCTGTTCAACCCGGACACGGTGTTCAAGCTCCAGCACGCGACCCGCACCGGTCAGTACTCGATCTTCAAGGAGTACACCAAGCTGGTCGACGATCAGTCCGAGCGCTTGGCGGCGCTGCGTGGCCTGTTCAAGTTCAAGTCGAACCAGCGCGCGTCGATCTCCATCGACGAGGTCGAGCCCGCGAGCGAGATCGTGAAGCGTTTCTCGACCGGTGCGATGAGCTACGGCTCCATCTCCGCCGAGGCGCACGAGTCCCTCGCCATCGCGATGAACCGCATCGGCGCTCGCTCGAACTCCGGTGAGGGCGGCGAGAGCCCCGCTCGCTTCGAGGTCGAGGAGAACGGCGACTGGCGTCGTTCGGCGATCAAGCAGGTCGCGTCGGGTCGCTTCGGTGTCACCGCGCACTACCTGACCAACGCCACCGACATCCAGATCAAGATGGCCCAGGGCGCCAAGCCGGGCGAGGGCGGCCAGCTGCCCGCGCACAAGGTGTACCCGTGGGTCGCCGAGGTGCGTCACTCCACGCCGGGCGTCGGCCTGATCTCGCCGCCGCCGCACCACGACATCTACTCGATCGAGGATCTGGCGCAGCTGATCCACGATCTGAAGAACGCGAACCCGCAGGCTCGGATTCACGTGAAACTTGTCGCGGAGCCGGGTGTCGGCACCGTCGCCACCGGTGTGTCCAAGGCACACGCCGACGTCGTGCTCATCTCGGGCCACGACGGCGGCACCGGCGCGTCGCCGCTGACCTCGCTCAAGCACGCGGGTGGACCCTGGGAGCTCGGCCTGGCCGAGACCCAGCAGACCCTGCTGCTCAACGGCCTGCGTGACCGCATCGTCGTTCAGGTCGACGGTCAGATGAAGACCGGCCGCGACGTGATGATCGCCGCCCTGCTCGGCGCCGAGGAGTTCGGTTTCGCGACCGCGCCCCTGGTGGTCTCGGGTTGCGTCATGATGCGCGTGTGTCACCTCGACACCTGTCCGGTCGGCATCGCCACCCAGAACCCGGTGCTGCGCGAGCGCTTCACCGGCAAGCCGGAATTCGTCGAGAACTTCATGATGTTCATCGCCGAGGAGGTGCGTGAGCTGCTCGCCGA
>NZ_JBHWZY010000030.1:0-17088 GCF_042727815.1 Nocardia sp. NPDC060220 | reverse complement strand
GGCGCGCTCGAGCGGGGCCGCTCGGCTAGCGCCACCAGCGTTCGAGGACCATCGCCACACCGTGGTCGATATTGCTGCCGGTCACCTCGTCGGCCGCGGCCCGGGCCTCGGGATGGGCGTTGCCCATCGCGACGCCGTGCCCGGCCATCGCCAGCATCGGGACATCGTTGGGCATGTCGCCGAAGGCGACGATCGACGAGTGTTCGGCGCCGATCCGGCGCGCGACCTCGGCCAGCCCGGACGCCTTCGTCACCTGCGGCACCGCCAGCTCGATCAGCCCGCTCTCGGTGGAGTAGGTGATCTCGGCGCGGTCGCCGATCAGCGGGGCCAGCGCCGCGCGCATGTCCGAGCTGCGGGCCGAACTGAGCCGGATGAGCATTTTGATCGCGGGTGAGTCGATCACCTCGGCGTGTGAGACGACGGTGTCGTCGGGGTTGAGCCAGGCGTGTTCGTACGTCGGTGAGCTGACGAACTGCGGGGTCACAGCGTCGTGCGCGCTGGCCCCGACCCGCTCGGTGGCCAGGCCGCAACCCGGCAGCGCGTGCTCGGCGATGTCGGCCAGCCAGCTCAGGGTCTCGACGTCGAGGGTGTGGCTCGACAGCACCCGATCGGTGGCGCTGTCGTAGATGACCGCGCCGTTTCCGCAGATGGCGAGCGGTGCGTACCCGAGCTCACTGACGACCGGGTCGATCCAGCGCGGCGGGCGGCCGGTGGCGAGCACGAAGGTGGCGCCGTCGGCGACGAGGGCCCCGACGGCCGCCTTGGTGCGCGCCGAGATCTTGTCGGAATCGTCGATCAGGGTGCCGTCGACGTCGCTGGCCACCAGCAGCGGTTTCGGGTGCAGGTGCGTCATCCCATCTATCCTGCCGCACGTCGCCACGCGGGGACGCCGGACTGTCCCTATGATCAGGGCCTGATTACCCGATCCAGAGGGGACTGATGACCGGCTTCTTGTTGCGGCGCACACTCAACTACGTTGTGCTCCTTCTGCTGGCATCATTTCTGACGTTCAGCCTCGCATCACTCACGTTCAACCCGCTCGAGAGCCTCGAGCAGCGCAACCCACGCCCCCCGCAGTCGGTGATCGACGCGAAGGCCGACCAGCTGCATCTCGACGAGCCGATCCCGCAGCGCTATCTCACCTGGCTCGGCGGCGTCGTGCAAGGGGATTTCGGGACCACCCTGTCCGGGCAGCCGGTGAGCGAGGAACTGGGCAGGCGGGTGGCGGTGAGTCTGCGGCTGCTGATTCTCGGTTCCGTCATCGGCACCGTGCTCGGCGTGCTGATCGGTGCGGCGGGGGCGATCCGGCAGTACAGGTTCAGCGACTATTTCTCGACGGTGCTGTCGCTGCTGATCATCTCGACACCGATCTTCTTGCTGGCGACACTGCTGAAATACGGTGCACTGCAGATCAATACGATGACCGGTTCACAGATCTTCCTCTACACCGGCGAGACGTCCGCCACTCAGGTCAACGGTTTCTGGAACGAAATGGTCGACCGCGCACAACATCTGGTGCTGCCGACCCTGGCGCTGGCGCTCTACGGCATGGCCGGCTACAGCCGTTACCAGCGCAACGCCATGCTCGACGTACTGCAGAGCGACTTCATCCGAACAGCGAGAGCCAAAGGCCTCAGCCGTAATCGGGCCCTGTACAAGCACGGCCTGCGTACCGCGCTGATTCCGATGGCCACCCTGTTCGCCTACAGCCTCGGCGGCCTGATCACCGGCGCCACCTTCGTCGAGAAGATCTTCGGCTGGCACGGCGTCGGCGAATGGCTGGTCGATTCGATCAACGCCCAGGACCTGTACGTCGTGGTGACGGTGACGGCGTTCGCCGGCCTGGTGGTGCTGGTGTCGGGCCTGCTCTCCGATGTCGTCCTTGCCCTGCTCGACCCGAGGGTGCGTGTCTCATGACCGAAACCGAACTCATCGCCGTCGGCGCACCCGAGGTCGCCGCCGCCGGGCGTCGCAAACTGGTGTGGCGCCGTTTCCTGCGCAACAAGCCCGCCGTGGTCGGCGCGGTGATCCTGGTGGTGCTGCTGGTCGCCAGTTTCGCGCTGCCGCCACTGCTGCCGTGGGACTACCAGCAGATGGACTACAAGGCGCTGCTGAAACCGCCGAGCCTCGAGCACCCGTTCGGCACCACGCAGATCGGTCAGGACGTGCTCGCCCAGACCATGCGCGGCCTGCAGAAGCCACTGATCATCGGCTTCTGCGTGGCGATCTGTTCCAGCGTCATCGCCGCGACAGCGGGTGCGGTGGCCGGGCTGCTCGGCGGTTGGACCGACCGCGCGATCATGTGGTTCGTCGATCTGCTGCTGGTGGTCCCCAGTTTCATCATCATCGCGCTGTTCGCGCCGCGCACCAAGGGATCCGGATCGATCGCGATCCTGATCGTGCTGCTGAGCGTCTTCGGCTGGATGATCGCCGCGCGCATCGTCCGCGGCCTCACCTTGAGTCTGCGTGACCGCGAATTCGTCCGCGCCGCGCGGTATATGGGCGCACCGACTCGCACGGTGATCCTCAGTCACATCATCCCGAACATCGCCTCGATCCTGATCATCGACACCACACTGGCCGTCGGCGCGGCGATCGGCGCCGAAACCGGTTTGAGCTTCCTGGGTTTCGGTGTGCAGCCGCCGGACGTCTCGCTGGGTTCACTCATCGCGGCGGGCACCAAATCGGCGCTCACCTATCCGTGGCTGTTCCTGTTCGCCGGTGGCCTGCTGATCACGATCGTGTTGTCCGCCAACCTGGTCGGCGACGGCCTGCGTGACGCGTTCGACCCCGGTGCCCGCGGTGCGCGCAAGTCGCGCAAGGAGGTCGCCGAGCACAAGGACCAGGCGCAGGTGGAGTTGAAGAAAGCCGAGAAGCGATGACCGCGTCGACCGCACCCCTGCTCGAGGTCACCGACCTGCGGGTCTCGTTCCCCGGCGAGGAAGGCCGCGTCGAGGCGGTGCGCGGGGTGAACTACACCGTCGCCGACGGCGAGGTGCTCGCCATCGTCGGCGAGTCCGGTTCGGGCAAGTCGGTGTCCTCGCTCGCGGTGATCGGCCTGCTGCCCGACCAGGCACGGGTGCAGGGATCGGTGCGCCTGCGCGGCCGCGAACTGCTGGGCCTTGGCGACAAGCAGATGTCGAAGCTGCGCGGTTCCTCGATCAGCATGGTCTTCCAGGATCCGCTCTCCGCGCTGACACCGGTGTATCGGATCGGTGATCAGATCGCGGAAGCCCTGCTCGCACACGGCGAGATGAGCCGCAAGGAGGCAGGCGAGCGGGCCATCGAGCTGCTCGAACTCGTCGGCATCACCGATGCCAGGGCCCGTTCCAGGGCGTTCCCGCACGAGTTCTCCGGCGGTATGCGACAGCGCGTGGTGATCGCCATGGCCATCGCCAACGATCCCGCGCTGATCATCTGCGACGAACCGACCACCGCGCTCGACGTGACGGTGCAGGCCCAGATCCTCGCGCTGCTGCGCAAGGCGCGCGATATCACCGGCGCGGGCGTCATCATGATCACCCACGACATGGGCATCGCGGCCACCGTCGCCGACCGGGTCGCGGTGATGTACGCGGGCAAGGTCGTCGAAACCGCACCGGTCGCAGAACTTTTCGCGGCGCCGCGCATGCCGTACACCGTCGGCCTGCTCGGCTCCATCCCGCGCATGGACGGCCCGCCGCGCACCCCGCTGATTCCCATCCTCGGCGCCCCGCCCGCCATGCACGCCCTGCCGCCCGGTTGCTCGTTCGCGCCACGGTGCCCGGTCTCGATCGGCGACTGCACCGCCGCCGAACCTCCGTTGGAGAAGGTGAGCCCCGGTCACTCGGTCGCCTGCATCCGCACCGCCGAGGTCGGCACGCACCAGCTCTTCGAGGCCTACCGCAAGGAGATCCCGGCCCCGGCGCACCCCGACCGCACCGACGACGACGTAGTCCTGCGCGTCACCGACCTGGTGAAAACCTTCCCCCTCACCTCCGGGGTGCTGCTGCGCCGCCGCACCGGCGAGGTCCGCGCGGTCGACGGCATCAGCTTCTCCGTGCGCGCGGGCCGCACCCTGGCGCTGGTCGGCGAATCCGGTTCGGGCAAGTCGACCACCCTGTCGCAGATCATGGACCTGGCGCCCCCGCAGTCGGGCAGCATCGAGGTGCTCGGCAACGACGTCGCCACCCTCACCAAGGCGCGCACCCGCGAGATCCGCCGGAGGATGCAGATCGTCTTCCAGGACCCCAGCTCGTCGCTGGACCCGCGCCTGCCGATCTTCGACGTCCTGGCCGAGCCGCTGCGCATCGACGGCCGGTCACGCGACGAGGTCAACCGGCGGGTGCCGGAGTTGCTGCGGCAGGTCGGGTTGCGTCCCGAGCACTCCGATCGCTACCCCTCGGACTTCTCCGGCGGCCAGAAGCAGCGCATCAGCATCGCCCGCGCGCTGGCCCTCGACACCCAGCTGCTGGTCCTCGACGAGCCCGTCTCGTCGCTGGACGTGTCGATCCAGGCCGGCGTCCTCAACCTGCTGCGTGACCTCCAGGCCGAGCACGGACTGTCCTACCTGTTCGTCTCCCACGACCTGTCGGTGGTGCGCAACCTCGCCCACGACATCGCGGTGATGCTGCAGGGCAAGATCGTCGAATCCGGCCCGGCCGAGCAGATCTTCGCCGATCCGCAGCACGAATACACGCGCTCGCTCATCGCGGCCGTACCGGAACCCGTCGTCAGCGGCTGAGAACGTCGGTCCAGCCCAAAGAGGAGGCGCCATGAGAACCCGTCGAATGCAAGCAGGCCGTAGGGCCCGATTGCGATGTGCTGCCGTGGTGGTGGCGGCCGGGATGATCGTGGCGGGTTGTGGGGGTGGCGACGAGTCCGCGACCGGGCTGAGCGATGCGATCGGGTCCACCAGCGACGTCAATCCCAAGGGTGTCGATGAATTGCGCGAGGGCGGCAACCTGCGCTTGGCGACCACCGACTATCCCGCCAACTGGAACATCCTGTCCAATGACGGCAACAACGGCGAGATCGGCTACATCGTGCGCGCGATGCTGCCGCGGTCCTTCGAGATCGACGCGGCTGGTCAACTCAGCATAGATACCGATTTCTTCACCGATATCCAGTTGACCAGCACCGATCCGATGCAGGTGACGTATTCGATCAATCCGAAGGCGGTCTGGTCGGACGGTTCGCCGATCACCTGGGAGGATCTGGCCGCGCAGGCGCACGCGCTGAGCGGGCGCGACAAGAGCTATCTGATCGCGATCACCAACGGTTTCGAATTCGTCGACAAGGTGGAGCGAGGTGCCGACGACCAGCAGGCCGTCCTTACCTTCAGCAAGCCCTACGCCGACTGGCGCGGCCAGTTCTCCGGCAACTCCGCCCTCTACCCGAAGTCGGTGACCAGCACGCCAGAGGCGTTCAACACCAGCCTCGCCGAGGCGATCACGCTCACCGCCGGGCCGTTCACAGTCAGCGCCACCGACCGTGGCCAGGGCCGAATCACTCTGGGCCGCAACCCCAAATGGTGGGGCGACAAACCCGTTCTCGACACCATCACCTACAGCGTGCTCGACGCGACGTCGTGGGTCCAGGCGTTGCAGAACAACGAGATCGACCTCATTCGCCTGACCACCCTCGACGACGTGAAAACGGTGCGCGGCACCGAAGGGCTCGTGGTGCGCCGCGCTCCCGGAAATCGCTGGCGCCACATCACCTTCAACGGTGCGCCCGGCTCGATCCTGGCCGAACAGGGTGTGCGCGTGGCCATCTCGAAGGCCATCGATCGTCAGGGGATCGTCAACGCGATGCAGAACGGGCTGGTCGAGGACCCGAAACCGCTGAACAACCACATCTTCCTCCAGGGCCAAAAGGGCTACCAGGACAACAGTCTCGGCTTCGATCCCGCCGCCGCGGCTCAGCAACTCGACGACCTCGGCTGGAAACTCAACGGTGAAGTACGCGAGAAGGATGGCCGCAAACTGGTCATCCGCGACGTCATGTACAACGACCCCACCTGGGTCCAGATCGCCCAGATCATCCAGCAGAACCTGGCTGCCATCGGCGTTCAGCTGAACATCGACACCAAGCCCGCCGCCGGTCTTTTCACCGACGTCATCCAGCCCGGCGACTTCGACGCCGCCCAGTACGTCTACGAGGGCGACCCCTTCCCACTGAGCAGCATCCGCCAGATCTACTACTACGACCCCACCGACCTCCAGTCCAACTACGGGCGCATCGGCTCCCCGGAACTCAACGCCCTCATCGAGCAAACCCTCACCGAACTGGACCCCCAGAAGTCCATCGCCCTCGCGAACCAGGTCGACCGCAAGGTATTCGAAGAAGGCCACTCCCTCCCCCTGATGCAGTCCGACGGCAGCTTCGGCGCCCGCACCACCCTCGCCAACATCGGCTCCCCCGGGTTGGCAACGTACGACTACACGAAGATCGGATTCACGAAATGACCACAGCTACTTACGCCAGGCGCCTACGCCAGGCCGGTTTCCGCATCGCGGCACCAGTTTTCGCGTTGACGTTGGTGCTGGGTGGTTGTGGGTCCGATTCCGATGTGCATTCGGGTTCGAGCACGATCGGTGCGATCAACGACATCAATCCGCAGGACCGTGACGCTGTGCAGGAGGGCGGCAATCTCCGGTTGGCCATTCCCGGATTCCCTCCGACGTTCAACAGCAGCCACGTCGATTCGGACGGATACGTGAGCGAGGTGACGGGCTGGACAATTCCTGGCACCCTGAACTCCGATGCCGCCGGAAATCTCACGACGGACACCAATTACTACACATCGATCGAGCTGACCAGCACCAACCCACAGACAATCACCTACACGATCAATCCGAAGGCTGTCTGGTCGGATGGTTCCCCGATCACCTGGAACGACCTGCGCTCCCAGGTCGCGGCGCTGAGCGGGCGTGACCCTGGCTTCAAAGTCTCGGCGACGCAGGCATACAGCAGCGTCGAGAAGGTCGAACGCGGCGTTGACGACCGGCAGGCAATCGTCACGTTCGCCGAGCACTACGCGGAGTGGAAGGGTCTGTTCAATCCGCTCTATCCGGCGCAGAGCACCGCCACACCACAAGCTTTCGACGACCTATACCGCAACGATATGCCGCTGTCGGCAGGGCCGTTCATGATCACTTCGGTCGACCGAGCCCAACAGCGGATCGTGCTGAGCCGCAACCCGAAATGGTGGGGTGAGACACCCAAGCTCACCAATGTCACCTACAGCATCCTCGATGAGTCCGCACAGCTCAGCGCGCTGCAGAACAACGAACTCGACGCCGTCGACTACCTGAGCACTATCGACGAGATCAAGACCGCGACGAACACGCCGGGTATCAAGGTTCGCCGGGCTCCGGCCAATCGCTTCCAGCACATCACCTTCAACGGCGCCCCCGGCGCCCTGCTGTCGGACCCGAAGCTGCGGATCGCGATCTCGAAAGGCATCAATCGGCAGGTGATTGCCACCGCGATCCAGAACGGCCTGGTCACCGACCCGAAACCACTGAACAACCACCTGTATCTCGTGGGACAGACCGGCTTCCAGGACAACGCCGCGTCGGTGACGTATGACCCCGCAGAGGCAGCCCGCATGCTCGACGAGCTGGGTTGGAAACTCAACGGCGATGTCCGTGAGAAGGACGGCCGGAAACTCGAGATCCGCGACGTGATGGGCCAGAACGATGTACAGGTCCAAACCGCCACGATCGTGCAGCAGAACCTGGCGGAAATCGGTGTGAAGTTGAACATCGAGACCTATCCAGGCACCAACTTCTTCACGAGTGTTATCGATCCCGGCAATTTCGATATCGCCCAATTCGCTTGGGCGAAAAGCATTTTTCCGCTCGGCGCACTGCCCCAGATCTACGCCTACGACCCGGCGAACAAGCTGAGCAACTACGGCAGCATCGGCTCCCCCGAACTCAACGCGCTGATCGAAGAGACCATCGCCGAGCTCGATCCAGAGAAGGCTATCGAGCTGGCCAACAAGGCCGACCGAATGATCTTCGAAGAGGGATTCTCGCTGCCGATCGTGCAGTCCGCCGGCGCCATCGGGGTCCGCGAGAATCTGGCGAACTTCGGCGCCTTCGGCCTCGCTTCGGCCGACTACACCAAAATCGGCTTCACCAAGTAGGTAGCACCCGTCAGCAGAATTCTGGAGAGGAGCGAACCATGCGGATTCGTTCAATGACCACCCGACTGGCAATACCCCTGGTCATCGTCAGTTTGATCGCTGCCGGGTGTACCTCGGGCGACGATGTCGTGTCCGACGGCGACGCCGCGCTCGGCACCACCAATGACATCAATCCTAAGGACGTCAGCGAACTTCGTGACGGCGGCAATCTTCGACTGGCGCTGACCTCGCTGCCGGAGAACTGGAATGGCCTGCACACCGACGGCAATACCGGGGGCACCGGCTCGATACTGCGTCCGGTGATGCCGCGTGCGTTCAAAACCGACGCAGCAGCGAACCTCTCGGTCAACACCGACTACTTCACCGATATCGCGTTGACCAACACCGAGCCACAGCAGGTCACCTACACGATCAACCCGAAGGCGGTCTGGTCCGACGGCACGCCGATTACCTGGGAGGATATTCGATCCCAGGCTGCGGCACTCAGTGGTGCGGACAAGGCGTATCTCGTTGCCCTCAACTATGGCTTCGATCGGGTCGAGAAGGTCGAACGCGGTGTCGATGACAAGCAGGCCGTCATCACTTTCAAGAAGCACTACGCGGAGTGGCGCGGACAACTCGCGGGCAACTCGTTCCTCTACCCGAAGTCTGTCACCTCGAGCGCCGACGCGTTCAACAACAGCCAGGTCGAGGCTCTGACGCTGTCGTCCGGCCCGTTCGTCATCCAGTCCGTCGACCGCGGACAGGGCCGGGTCACCCTCGGCCGCAACCCCCGATGGTGGGGTGACACCCCGAAACTCGACACCATTACCTTCAGCGTGCTCGATAGTTCCGCGTTCACGCCCGCACTCCTGAACAACGAGATCGACGCGGTAGGAATCGCCAGTCGCGACGATTTGAAGTCGGTCAGCAGTACGCCCGGTATCGCGATCCGCCGAGCGCCCGGCAACGGTTGGGGTCACTTCACCTTCAACGGTGCTCCCGGTTCGGTCTTGGCCGACCAGGGTGTCCGCGTTGCGATCTCGAAGGCGATCGACCGGCAGGGTATCGCCACCGCCATCCAGAACGGGCTCGTCCGTGACCCCAAACCGCTGAACAATCACGTCTACCTGCAGGGCCAGGATGGATACCAGGACAACAGCATCGGGTATGACCCGGCGGCCGCCGCGCAAGAGCTGGATGCCCTCGGTTGGAAGCTCAACGGGGATGTGCGCGAAAAGGACGGCCGGAAGCTCGAGATCCGCGACGTGATGTACAACGACCCGACCAACATTCAGACCGCACAGATCATCCAGCAGAACCTCGCGCAAATCGGCGTCAAATTGACCATCGAGACAAAGGCGGGCGCCGGCCTGTTCCCCGATGTCCTCAAGCCGGGCAATTTCGATGTGGGACAGTGGTTCTATGCTGGCGACGCCTTCCCGCTCAGCAGCCTGACGCAGATCTACGGCTTGTACCCGGATGACATCCAGGGCAATTACGGCCGCATCGGCTCTCCCGAAATCAACGCCCTCATCGAGCAGACCGTCTCTGAGCTCGATCCGGTCAAGGCCAAGGAGCTGGCCAACCAGATCGATCGAAAGGTATTCGAGGAGGGGCATTCCCTGCCGCTCATGCAATCCGCAGGCAATCTCGGAGTTCGGGACAACCTGGCAAACTTCGGTGCGGCAGGCCTCGCTTCCTACGACTACACCAAGATCGGCTTCGTGAAGTGAGCACGGAAGTCTTCCTGAAGTGAGCGACGGCCCGGCGCGCGCACTCACCTATCCGCTGCTCGTCACGAGCGGCACCCTCGCGGTGATCGCCGTGTGGGTGCCGTTCGCGGATGTCGATCAGCTGAGTGCGCTCGCCGTGGTCGCTCTCGCCGTACTCGCCTATACCGCGTATCAAGGCGGACTTGCCTTCGGGGTTTTCCCGAGCGGGCTTGTTGCGACAGGGGCTGTGCGCGGTAGGCGGGTTCGGCAGCAGTATCGGCTGGTCAGCCGGTCGTGGCTGGAGATCAGCAGTGGTGATCGGATGGTGTGGCAGCCGGTGTTCTATGAGCCGGCGCTGTCGACGCTCACTCCGGCCGAGCTGGAGCTGACCGGCCGATCCATCCACGCGGGGGACACGCGATTCTTCCCCTCGGGGCGTGTGCGCACCACCGAGCCGGCGGGCAAGCTCGTGGACAATCCCTCCCGCCCTATCGATCCGCCCACGTTCGGGATCGCCCGCCGTCTGGTCCTCGATATTCAGCAGGCGGTCGGCGCTCCCCTCGTCGGTCTGCTGTGGGTCTATGTCATGAACGGCGGACTGGGCGCGTTCGTCGCCACCACGACGGTCGCCGCCGCCACCTTCACCTGGCTTTCCGCCATCCGGGGTTCCGACCCCAGTTGACCGCTTCTTTCTCCTGCGTGTCTATTGTTCCGGTATGTTCATTCCGAATGAACATCGCCAGGAAGTGAACCCAGTACGGGTCCAGCCCGCCGAAATCACTCCACGAACCGCTGTTCGTGCTCGCCCAGAACTCCACTGATCATCGCGATGAGTCGCTGGTGTGACCTATCGAAGACACCACGCATGTCGCCTGCCAGGCGGACCTGCAGTTGAGGATCCTGGACCAGCGCTCTGACCTGAGCGAGTTCAGATAGATCGAGGAGGGCCGCGATGGCATTGCCAATCCTGTGGGCGCCCGCCAGCGCAGTGTCGTAGTCATACATCTCGACCAGGTCGAAATGGCTCACGTAGAGCTCCTCGAGGAGCTGTGCCGTATCACTCCATTCGAGCATCGTCCTGAGGTCGACCGCGTCCTTCGTGCTGGTCCAATGCCGGTCATACCATGCGACCAGTTTCAGCAGCACCTGCGCGGCGATCGAAGGGATGCGAACCATCAGTTGGTCAGGGAGCAAGACCATTTCGGCAGACCCGAAAGCTTCACGAAACCCCAGCGTGTTCATCGTGAAATCGCCAGGCCAGGTGACGGTCCGGTCGGCGCGTTCGATCGCGCCACAGGGAATGATATCGACTGGAATGCCGCCGATGGCGATCAGATGCGAATGCAGACCTCGGGCACCGAACATCGACCCGAGCCGCCACACTTCGTCCCAATCGGCAACGCCGACGGCGATGTCCACGTCATGGGTTGCCCTTTCGGGAGTCGCACCGGTAATACTGTGCGCCAACATATTCCGTGCCGTAGCGCCGACGACTAGGAATTCGACCCCGCTCCGGCTTGCGACAGCGTCCAATTCTCGAAGGACTGTTGCAGCCGAGTTGATCTCAGGATCTGTCGATTTCGACAAGTCGAGGGTCACCGCTTCTGATCCTTTCAGCATGAGCGCGTTGGCGAGGATCGCCAGATGTCCACATGTCGGCATAGATCAAAGTACTGGGCACCAATGGATCGAGCGGTTCAGCGGGCCTCCAAAACCGCTGTCGAATAATCACATTCGGCTCGCCATCGACTCGACGCCATCGACGCTCGGCGGCCAGCGCTCGGGGCAGAGCGTCCACATAGAGGATGCCTGTCGTCGAGCGAAGCTCGGAATCCAGTTGCGAGCCCGCCGCTTCACCTCCTAATTGCGCCCTCTCGTCGACAAGGGCAGACCTCGCTTCCAGCCACCAGGTATTGGAGTTGTCGGCGAAATCCGCCAGGCTGATCCGTGGCACGACTGCAGTAGAAAACGCCTCTGTCCAGCGGTCCAGCAGCTCGCGCCCGTTCAGAAGCTGCCGTTGACCGCCGACCGTCACCACGTAGCCACTGCGTTCCAGCTCGCTCACGACGATCTGTGTGGTACCGAGAGATACCTCGCTGCGCTCGGCGATGGAACGCAAGGGCGTGTAGATCGCATCGCCCCAGCTGAGAAGTGTGAACAGCACCTTTGTCCCGGTGGGACTGAACGCTCGAGGAGCGCGCGCGGAGGCTGGTCTCGCCGTGGATCGCCCGGAATTGCCCACGACGGACACATACAGCGATGGCCACGCGAGAGTCATATTGCCGACCGTGTCTACGAAGTCGATCTCGCGGTCCTGCAGAACTTCGGCCGCCTCGCGCGAAATGTGCGGCGCTACCAGGAGCAGTGGTAGCTCGGTCGAACGCAGCGCACGAGCGACCGCACTGGTGATGCGTCCGCGGATTTCAACGGCATACGTTCGATCACCGCGAGAGCCCGCATCGAGTCGTGCGATCAGATCGGAACCGGAGCCAGGCCGCTCGGTGGTTTCCAACGTCTCGAAGGAAACTCCACGGGCATCGAGATGGCTCCTGGCCGCGTCAAGGATGTTCATCATTCCTTGACGTTCATTCAAGGTGAACATGGGTCAATAATGAACGTTCATGACGCGACGCACAAGACCCCGAGCCACTCGGAATGGTGGACCCATACTGGTCTGACCACTTGACCTCTTACCTCCGATGGCGCATCATCGAGGTATGGCATGGACACCCGTGGTGAAGCGCTCGGTTTCCGGTGATGTGTTCGAACAGATCGCCGCCGAAGTGCTGGGCGGGGAATTGGCGGCGGGAAGCACGCTGCCGAGTGAGCGGCAGTTGGCCGAGGCGCTGGGGGTATCGCGGCCCGCGGTGCGGGAGGCGTTGCAGCGGTTGGCCGCGGCGGGGCTGGTGGCCGTTCGGCAAGGTGAGGCGACGACCGTGCTCGACTATCGGCGCAGCGCCGGACTGGAAGTGCTTCCGCGACTGCTGCTTCGGGGTGATTCGATCGATCCCGCGGTCGCTCGCAGCATTCTCGAGGCGCGGCTGCACAACGGGCCGAAGATCGCCGAGCTGGCCGCCGCGCGGGTTCGATCGCGCGGTGCGGGCGATTCGCGCGTCGCGAGCGACCTCACGCTGTTGGGTGAATCCGTCGATTCCCTTGTCGCCGAATCGGATCCACTCACCCAGCAACGGATCGCCCTCGAATTCTGGGACCACATCCTCGACCTCGCCGATTCGATCGCCTTCCGGCTGATGTATTCCATGCTGCGCGCCGCTTACGAACCCGCCTTGGCCGCGCTGGCGCCGATCATGTCCGCCGAGGTGGGCAATGGCGTCGCCTATCGAGACCTGGCCGCCGCGATCGCCGCGGGCGAGCCGGAACGGGCCGCCGACACCGCCCGAGCACTGCTCGGGCCGGCGACCACCGCCCTGATCCATGCCCTCGACGGGGCATGATCCACCCGAGGATTGACATGACCGATCACCGTCCGACAACGACGTCGCACGACTCCGAAGAATCCCGTGCGACCGAAACCCGCCGAACCCCTGACCGAGGCTCGCCACGGTCGATCCGGCGCAGCATGCCCCTGAGCGAGGCTGCCCGCGAATTCCTCCGGCATCCGTCACCCTGGATGATCGCCGCGGTCTTCGTGGTCGCGGCCGGTACCCGCATCGCCATCGGCGACTGGCAGCTCACCGATGCCCTTGTCCCCGTGGTGATTCTGGCCGCGTTCCCGCTCATCGAGTGGATCATTCACGTCACCGTGTTGCACTGGCGTCCACGGCATCTCGGCCCACTGACCCTCGACAGCGAGCTGGCCCGCAAACACCGCGAGCACCACGTCGACCCGCGTGACATCCCGCTGATCTTCATCCCGCCGAAGTCGCTGCTGCTCACGATCGTCGCCCTGGTCGCGATCGCCCTACTGGCCTTCCCCCGCACCGGCCTCGGCCTCACCTTCCTGCTCACCATCACCACACTCGGCCTGCTCTACGAGTGGACGCACTACCTGATCCACACCGACTACAAGCCGAAACGTGCCCTGTACCGGGCTATTTGGCGCAACCACCGCCACCACCACTACAAGAACGAGCACTACTGGTTCACCGTGACCACCTCCGGCACCGCCGACCGCCTCCTCGGCACCGCGCCCGACCCGGCCACGACACCGACCTCCCCCACGGCGCGCAACCTCCACGCCGGCTAAATCCCAGGCATCACCTCGGGGCAGCATTCAGACCCGGCTCGCACCACCCCGCGAGCCGGGTTTTTGCTTGACACGTTAATACCCTAGGGGGGTATGGTACCGAGCACGGGACAAACCCCGCTCGAAAGGACGAAAGTCGTGACTACGCAATCGCAATCCACCCGGAAGTGGTGGGCGCTGGCGGTGATCGCCGCCGCGCAGTTCATGGTCATCATGGACACCTCGATCATCGGGATCGCGCTGCCCAAGATGCAGGCCGAACTCGGATTCACGCCGGGCAATCTGACGTGGGTGTTCAACGCCTACGTGGTGGCGTTCGGCGGTCTGCTGCTGCTCGGCGGCAGGCTCTCCGACCTACTCGGCGCTCGCCGGGTATTCGCCGCGGGCTGGGTGGTGCTCGGCGTCGGCTCCGTTATCGCCGGTGCCGCGGGCACTGTCGGCGTCGAGCTGGCCGGTCGGGCGATCCAAGGTGGTGGTGCGGCGCTGATCGCGCCTTCCGCGCTCACGCTGCTGATGATGCTGTTCGGCGGCTCGCCCCAGGAGCTCACCAAGGCGCTCGCCGTGTATGGCGCGGCCGCACCCGCCGGCGGTACCGCGGGCGTGTTCCTCGGCGGTGTGATCACCGAATACATCAGCTGGCCTTGGGTTTTCTACATCAACATTCCGATCGCCGTGCTGGCGCTGATCGCCGTGCCGCTGCTGATGCCCGCCGCTCCGGCGCGCAAGGGGTCCATCGATATCGCCGGATCCGTCACTGTGACAGCCGGTTTGGCGGCCGCGGTGTACGCGATCGTGCAGGCGCCGGAGGTCGGTTGGGCTTCGGGCGAGACCTGGGGTGTGCTGGCGCTGGCCGCCGCGCTGCTGGCCGGCTTCGTCGCCATCCAGTCCCGGCGCGGCGAGCCGCTCATGCGGCTGAGCATCTTCCGCGCACCGAACCTGGCCGCCGCCAACTTCGCCCAGTTCGCGCTGGCCGCCGCGTGGGTGCCGATGTGGTTCTTCCTCAACCTGTACCTGCAGCAGGTGCTCGGGTACAGCGCGTTCCCGTCGGGTGCGGCACTACTGCCGATGACCACGCTGATCATGCTCGGCATGGTGGTGCTCGCCCCGAAGGCGATGCAGCGTTTCGGTGCCAAGCCGATGATCGTCACCGGTCTGATCGTGCTCGGTCTCGGCCTCGGGGTGATGTCGCTGGTGCGGCCGACCGGCAACTTCTGGATCGACGTGCTGCCCGCCTCGCTGATAGCGGCGGGGGGTATGTCGCTTGCCTTCATTCCCTCGCTCGGCACCGCCATCTCGGCGGCACGACCCGAGGAAGGCGGGCTGGCCTCGGGCATCGTCAACGTCAGCTACCAGGTGGGTTCGGCGCTCGGACTGGCCGCGATGACGGCGGTGGCCGCCGCGTTCGGCGCGAGCGAGCTGGGAGATACCTCGGCACTGACCGACGGCTATTCCGCGGCCTTCCTGGGGGCGGGCGTGCTCGCCCTGGCAGGGGCGGGCATCACCGCGGCGACCATGCGGACCCCGGCCGCCGACAAGGCCGGCGCGACCGTTTGACAAAGTACCCTAGGGGGGTATGGTAATGATCGAGAGCGAAACGAGGAGAGTTCCATGAGCACCACCACCACCGTCACCGTCACCGGTATGACCTGCGGCTGCTGCGTCAACAAGGTCCGCGACAAGGTCGGCGCCCTACCCGGCGTCACCGGCGTCGATGTCGACCTGACCGCAGGCTCGGTAACCATCGACGGCACCGAGCCCGAACGCACCGCCCTCGCCGATGCCGTAGCCGCGGCCGGCTTCCAGCTCGCAGACTGAACGGATACGGAGCATCCCGATGAACGCAACAGGCAAGTTCGCCGGATTCGCCCTCGGCCTCGCGGCGGTCTTCGGGATCGCTCTGGCCGCAGGTGCCCTGGTCGGTCCGCAACCTTCCGAACCGGCCGGGCACGGCGAGCACTCGACCGCGGCGGCACCGTCCGCCGATCTCCCCGGCGGGCTGCTCGCCACCGACCAGGGCTACACGCTGGCCTTGGACAAGCCGAACACCACCACCGCACCGCAGTCGCCGACAAGTTTTCGCATCCTCGACGCGAACGGCGCACCGGTGACGAAGTACGTGAACAGCCACGACAAGGACCTGCACCTGATCGTGGTCCGACGCGACATGGCGGGCTTCCAGCACGTCCACCCGGTCCTCGATCCGGCCGGAACCTGGACAGTTCCGCTGAACCTCAGCCGGGGCGGCGACTACCGCGTCTACGCCGACTTCACCCCGAGGGTGGGTCGAACCTGACGCTCGGCGCCGATCTGCGGGTCGCGGGCACCTACGACGTGCAGGCACTGCCCGCCCCCGCCGCCACCGTGCAGGTCGGTGAGTACACGGTCGCGCTGAACGGCACGGTCGCCCCCGGCACCGCGTCGAAGGTGACGCTCTCGGTCAGCCGCAACGGCACCCCGGTCACCGACCTGCAGCCCTACCTCGGGGCCTACGGTCACCTGGTGGCCCTGCGCGCCGCCGACCTCGCCTACCTGCACGTTCATCCCGAGGGCACGCCCGGCGACGGAGTCACCCCCGCCGGACCCGGCATCGACTTCATCGTGAACGCACCGAGCGCCGGCGACTATCGCCTGTTCCTCGACTTCCAGCACCAGGGCGTGGTGCGGACCGCCGAGTTCACGGTGCGGGTCGCCACGCCGAACGCCACCGGTGCGAGCAACCCCGCCCCGACCAGCGCGCCCGCCGACCACGGCACCCCCGGCCACGGCCACTGACCCCACCTGTTTCATCCGTGATCGCTCAGCAAGAATTGCTATCAGGAACGAAGGAGCACCCCATGACCGCCGTGACACACCCACCGGGCACCGGCCAGGTAGAACTGGTGATCGGTGGCATGACCTGCGCTTCCTGCGCGAACCGGATCGAGAAGAAGCTCAACAAGCTCGACGGGGTCACCGCCACGGTCAACTACGCGACCGAGAAGGCACGCGTCGACTTCACCGGTGACGTCTCCCCCGAGGCGCTGATCGCCACCGTCGAGCAGGCCGGCTAC
>NZ_JBHWZY010000029.1:0-17342 GCF_042727815.1 Nocardia sp. NPDC060220 | reverse complement strand
GAGGTCTACTGTACACAAAAGATGGACTTTTGCACTAGTAGATCTTCAAAACATCCAACATTCCGAACTCACAGTCTGTTTTACCTGGCATACCAGGATGACCATCCTGCCCAGAGCCCATAAACTCACTGGTCAAAGCCGTGACAGGTGAGCATCGCGTGTAACTCTACTGCCGGTAACTGGACAGGAAATTACCGAACCGCTCGATCGCCACGGCCAGATCCCGCGCCCACGGCAGCGTCACGATTCGCAGATGGTCGTTCGCAGGCCAGTTGAAGCCGGTCCCCTGCACCATCAGGATCTTCTCCTGCAACAGCAGATCCAGCACGAGCTTCCCGTCGTCGTGGATCTCGTGCACGTTCGGATCCAACCGCGGGAACGCGTACAGCGCGCCACGCGGCTTCACACACGACACACCGGGGATCATGTTGAGCCGCTCCCACGCCACATCGCGCTGCTCGAGCAAGCGCCCGCCGGGCAGGATCAGATCGTCGATGCTCTGATGGCCGCCGAGCGCCACCTGAATGGCGTGCTGGGCGGGCACGTTCGGGCACAGCCGCGAGGACGCGAGCAGGTCGATCCCCTCCAGGAAACCGGCCGCGTGGTCCTTCGGCCCGGTGATCGCGAGCCAGCCCGAGCGGTAACCGGCCACCCGGTACGCCTTCGACAGACCGTTGAACGTCAGGCACAGCAGATCGGGAGCGAGCGAAGCCAGCGAGATGTGCTTGGCGTCGTCGTAGAGGATCTTGTCGTAGATCTCGTCGGCCAGCAGCAGCAACCGATGCTTGCGCGCCAGGTCGACGATCTGCTGCAACACCTCCGCCGAGTACACCGCACCCGTCGGATTGTTCGGGTTGATCACCAGCAGGGCCTTGGTCTTGTCGGTGATCTTCGATTCGATATCGGCGATATCGGGCTGCCAGCCGTTCTCCTCGTCGCACAGGTAGTGCACCGGAGTACCGCCGGCCAGGCTGGTCATGGCCGTCCACAGCGGGTAATCGGGGGCCGGGATCAGCACCTCGTCGCCGTTGTCGAGCAGCGCCTGCATGGTGACGGTGATCAGCTCGGACACCCCGTTGCCGAGGTAGACGTCGTCCACATCGAGCTCGGGGAAGCCCGGCACCAGCTCGTACCGGGTGACGATGGCACGCCGCGCCGACAGGATCCCCTTGGACTCGGAATACCCCTGGGCATACGGCAGCGCGGCGATGATGTCGCGCATGATCACATCGGGGGCCTCGAACCCGAACGGGGCGGGATTGCCGATGTTGAGCTTGAGAATGCGGTGGCCCTCGGCCTCCAGGCGTGCTGCCTGTGCGTGAACCGGCCCACGGATCTCGTAGACCACGTTCTGCAGTTTCGTCGACTGCTCGAGAACGCGCGGGGGCACATGCGGCGATTGAGGACTCACGCGTCCATGTTGCCATCCGGGGCAAACTCTTTCCGCCTCCCCGCGGCTATCGGCCGGGCCTGGGCCGGTGAGACGCGTGTTGACGGCTGACGGGCACCCGGCTCGTATCCGGCGAGTTACCCATGTTCGTGGGTGACCAGGCGTTACGTGATCAGCTACGGTCGGGGGTGGCTGCCGAGCGCCGCGGTCGCCACACAGAATTCTTCGATGCGTTCGTCCAAGCCGCGCGCTTCCACCGCGTCGCGATAGGTCGGGGCGGCGATGCGGCGGCGCAGGCCGACGAGGCGTTCGCCGAGCTGGGCGATGCGTTTGTCCTCGGGCAGGTCGAGGACCGGGCGCAGGGCGTCGGCGGCGCCGTCGATGCTGCCGTTGATCAGGTGGGCGGCCGCGTTGTCGACGCGGGCCAGCGATTCGGCGCCGTAGGAGCGTTGCAGAGGCGGGCCGCTCGAATAGAGGGTGATCGCGCGTTCGGTGGCGGCCAGTGCCTGTTCGGCGCGGCCGAGCTGGATACAGGTGGCGCCCGCGTAGTAGGCGGCCTTGGGCGGGCCGAAGCCGAACACCCCGCCGATCTCGTCGTGCAGTTCGTCGCGGCGGTCACCGGCCGCCACCTCGGCCGCGCGCAGGCACCGGTCGGTCTCGGCATCGCTGCCGAGCCGCGCCCACACCCTCGCCTCGATATTGAGCAGCCGCACCCGCCCCAGTCCCGGCCCGGCGAATTCCTGCCCGCTGCGCGCTAATTGGACGGCGTTGCGCGGCCGGTCGGACCAGTTCTCGATCAGCGCGTGCATGCCGCGCGTCCACGCGCGCAACCCGTTGTGCCCGCTCAGTTCCGCGTAAGCCCAAGCGGCCCTGATCTGTTCGCCTGCAGCGTCGAGGTAGCCGAGGTCGGTGCTCGCGTTGGCCAGCAGCCCGGACAGTGTCCCCGCCAGCAGATATAGGTGGCTGGTGTCGACCGGCTTCTGCTGCCCGTCGAGTAGTCGATACACCCGCCTGCGCACCCGCAGCATCTCCACCATCATCGGTGCCGGTGCGGCGTGGACGTATTCGTTGGCGATGCGCCGCACGTCGGCGTCGAGCTGGGCCAGCGTCGTGGCCCCCACATTGGTGCCCTCCGCGGCGGCCGCGTGTTCGCTGGCCTCGTGCGCAGCCGCCATGATCAACTCCCTCTCCGACAACACCTCGGGCACAGCACCTTTGACAGTTCCCGCATCGACGAACGCGAGCAGGTCGGCATCACCCGCGGGCGCCAGCAGGGTCGAGAATCGTGCGCGCACAACATCATCGGATCGGGCCAGTGACGTATCCAGCGCGGCCTGATTCACCGGACGCGGGCGAACCCGCACCCCGCCCGCCTCCCACTTCGACACCAATCGTTCGTGCACACCGAGATGAGCCGCGAACTCCCGGATGCTCATTCGTTTGGCATCGCGAAGAGCTCTGGCCTCTCTCCCTGTCCACTCCCCGACCACGGCGTCACCTCATCCGACGGACAACTCCCCCCAGAGTACGAGCGTGACAGTGAGACACGCCACAAGTTCGTGGAATCGGTTGCCAGAGGCAGTGAAAGGGCGGTGCGGGGCAGTGGTCACGCGCACGTGCGTGCGCGATTCTGGAAGCGTGGAAGCCAGAACTGTCGACGACTGGGTGCGGTGTTACCAGCGTGAATTCCGGCTGCCCGTCCGCGAGCGCGGCGGCTTTGTGATGCTGCCGATCACCGACCGGCTGTGCGTGGTGCATCTACCGACCACACGCGCCGAGAAGGTGCTCATGGCGCTGCGCGAGCAACGCTGTGAGGGTCCGGTGCTGGCGCGTCAGATCCGCTGGAGCGTGCTCGCCGTACCCGACGCCCGGCCCTCCGAGGAAGAGGCCGCCGAGCTCGCGGGGCTCGATATCGATATCCCCGGCACCGGCAGCGCCGTGATGCTGCCGACCAACCTGGGCCGCTGGAGTCGCGAGGGCTGTCACTGGGTGCGGCCGCCGTCCGGGGGCGGCGACACCCTGCCCGCGCTGTCGCTGGTGCTGAGCATCGCCGTGGCGGCGGGCCCTCAGCGGGTCTCGACCGCGCTCAGGGAATCCGGCGAGAGAGGAAAGTTGAGGTACGACCGCGACGGCGTCGGCCCCCGCTGACCCTGATACTTCGACCCGGCCTTGGCGCTGCCGTACGGGTGCTCGGCCGGGCTGGACAGCCGGATCAGGCACAGCTGCCCGATCTTCATCCCCGGCCACAGCGTGATCGGCAGATTCGCCACATTCGACAGCTCCAGGGTGATGTGCCCGCTGAACCCCGGATCGATGAAGCCCGCGGTGGAGTGCGTGAGCAGCCCGAGCCGCCCCAGACTCGACTTGCCCTCCAGCCGCCCCGCCAGATCGTCGGGCAACGAGCACACCTCGAGCGTGGACCCGAGCACGAACTCCCCCGGATGCAGCACGAACGGCTCACCCGGCTTCGGCTCGACCAGGCTGGTCAGCTCGTCCTGCTGCTGCGCCGGATCGATATGGGTGTAGCGGCTGTTGTCGAACACCCGGAACAGCCCGTCGAGGCGCACGTCGATGCTCGACGGCTGAACCATCGACTCGAGCATCGGTTCGACACCGAGACGCCCAGCGGCGATCTCGGCCCTGATGTCACGATCGGAGAGCAGCACCGGCCCAGTGTAGGCAGCTACAGCCCAGGTAGAACCCCCACCCCTACGACACCCGACCCGTACCCGCGTCACCCCGGCCACCAGCACGGGCACGATCAACACTTGCATCGCACGGCACGAGTTCTGATAGAGTCGCGAGCGCCCCCAGTGGCGCAGTGCCGATGTAGTTCAATGGTAGAACTTCTGCTTCCCAAGCAGATGGCGCGGGTTCGATTCCCGTCATCGGCTCAACGACAAAACCCCCAGGTCATCCTGGGGGTTTTGTTGTTTCTGTCAGTCTGGCCGAGGTGCTCGCAAGCGCCGATCAGGCTCGATCCCGCACCGTCGTCGCGGCGGGTTCAGCCGGTGTGCAGAGTCCGGAACTTGCTGCCGTGGAACACCAGCGGGTCGATGTCCTCACGTGCGGCGACCCGGTTCACGCGCAGGATCACCACGAGATGGTCGCCCGCGCTGACCTGCGTTTCCGGCACCCCTTCGATCCAGGCCGTCGCGCCGTCGATGAACACCGCCTCGCCGGTTCCGCGATGTAGCGCCGTTTCCCGGAAGCGGTCGCCGTTGCGGGCGCCGAGTGCCTTGGCCGCGGCCTGCTGATCGGTGCCGAGCAGGCTGAGCCCGAGGTGGCCGGCGCCGGCCAGCTTCGGCCAGGTCGACGACGAGTTCTGGACGCAGAACGAGACGAGCGGCGGGTCGAGGGAGACGGGCACGAAGGTGCTCACCGCCAAACCGTGTGGTACGCCGTCGATCTCGGCGCACACGGCCACCACACCGCTGGGGAAGTTGGCGAAGGCGCGGCGTAAGCCGTTGCCGTCGGCGGGAAAGTCCAAGAGCTCATGCATGATTCGTTGCCTCCACCGGCCGCACGGCCGGGTCTGTCAGTGCCGCGACGACGGGTCCCCATCGCCGGGCGTATTCCTCGATGACGCCGTCCTCACCGAAAGTCCGGTCGGACAGATAGAGCCCGGGCAGCGCGGCGGTGCCACCGATTTCGACCAGCACGGGCTTGAGCAGTAGATCGGGCGCGAGCGCGTGGGCCGGACCCGCGCCGAGCATCACCGGCACGGTCACCACACCGGCCAGCCCGGTGCCGCCGTCGAACTGTTCGAGGAACAGTTTCAGCAGTCCGGTGTAGGTGGCCTTGAAGGTCGGGCTGGCGAACACGACGAGCTCGGACGACACGACGGTGCGCGCGGCGGCCGCGACCGCCGGGTCGCCCCAGCCGAGCAGGCCGGGCCCGAGGGTGACCAGGTCGATCACCTGCGGCTCGGCATCAGGGCGAAGCGCCCGCGCGACCTGCACCGCCGCGGCGAGGGTGCGCGAGGCGGGTTTCGGGTTTCCGACGACGACCGTCACTGTCATGGGCTGTCCTTGTCTCGCGTGGTGGTTCTAGATGACGCCGTGCAACGGCGGTGGCCGGTTGTGCAGGACGGCCCGCCCGATGTGCTGGTATTTCCAGCGAACGGGGTCGTGCAGCGTGTGGGTGCGCGCGTTGCGCCAGAAGTGGTCGAGTCGATGGCCTGCCGCGGCGCTGCGGGTGCCGCCTACTTCGAATATCGCCGCGGACACCTCGTTCGCAGCACGATCGGCGAGGATCTTGGCCGTCGCGACCGCGATCGACGCGTGTGCGCCGCCATCGATGGAAGCATCGGGATGGGCGTCCGCCGCTTCTGCCACCGCCCTCGGCCGGACCGCCGCGTCCACCGCCGCACCCGCGACGATCAACGTCGATTCCGCGGCCGCGACAGCGACAGCCAATTCCCCGAACCGCTGAACGACCAGCGGATCGTCAGCCGCGTGCGCGACCTCGGCCTCGAACCACGGCCTACTGCGCGTGCGCACGAACTCGGCTGCTGCCGCCAGCGCGCCGCGCGCGATACCCGCGTCGATCGCGGCGTGCAGGAGCTGCGCGAACGCCCCGTATCCGGTCGGCGCGTTCACCGCGGATGCCCGCGAGACCAGCTGCTCGTGCCCGACCCTCACCGCGGCGAACTCGACCGTCCCACTGCCGGTTGTCCGCTGCCCCAGCGCATCCCAGTCGTCGACGATCCGCACCCCTGGTTCGAGCGCAGGCACGAACGCCACATACTCCCCGGGCTCCAGCCCTGAAATACCCTGCGGGTCGTCGAGTCTGGTCAATACGGCGAGCACGTCGGCGAACAGAGACCCCGTGCAGTAGTACTTCGTCCCCTCGACCACGAACCGCCGAGCCTCGATACGCGCCGCATCGGCACCGCCCGTGACAACGGCCCGCGACGACTCGGCATCGCCCGCGCTCGTCTCGTCGTCCAGCCGCAGCACCGTCGAAATGTCGGCCACCGTCGCCCCACTCCGCTCGGACTGCGCGTTAGCGATCCGCGCACCCGCGAGCACCTTGCCGAAGTAGTCGCGTTGCTGGGCCCGAGTTCCGGCCAGTCGCAACAGGTTCAGATACACGAAGTGACTGTGCGGCACCTGCGCGATGTTCGGATCGGCCGCGGCCAGGATTCGCACCACTTCGGCGACCACGCTCGGCGGCAGGTCCGCCCCGCCGAACTCGGCGGGCACCGTGATCGCGAGCAACCCACTGGCCGAAAGCTGATCGAGCTCTTCGTGCGGCAGCCGACGCGAGAGATCACGCTCGGCGGCGCCGGCGGCGAACAGCTCGGCCAACTCGGTCGCGATCCGCACCGCCTGGTCTGCCGTGGTGATCCGCTCGGCGGTCACCACCGTCATCAGCGTCCCGCCGCGACCGGCGTCGCGGCGGCCTCCAGTTCACGCACCAGTGGCAGCACCTTGGCGCCGAAGTACTCGACCTCTTCCTGGAAGTGCAGGAAGCCGGCCAGGATCAGGTCGACGCCGAGCGCCCGGTAGGCCACGATCCGCTCGGCGATCTGTTCGGGCGTGCCGATCAGCCCGGTCCGGAATCCGTCGTTGTACTGGACCAGGTCCTCGAAGGTGGAGTCGGCCCACATGCCCTTGCGGTCACCGGTGGACGCGCCTGCCTGCTGCACCGCGTCGCGGAACCCTTGCACCGCGGGCTTGTTCGCCTTCTCGACGATCTCGCGCAGGGTGTCGCGCGCTTCCTTCTCGGTGTCGCGGGCGATGATGAACCCGTTGAGCCCGAACTTCACCTCGCGATCGTTTTCCCTGGCCACCGCGCGCAGATCGTCCAATTGCTCGGTGACGCCGTCGAAGTCCTTGCCGTTGGAGAAGTACCAGTCGGCATGGCGGCCGCCGTTGCGCCGGGCCGCCGTCGAGTTACCACCTTGGAAGAGTTCGGGATTGGGGCGTTCGGGGGTGTTGAGCGGCTTCGGCTTCAAGGTGAAGTCCCGGATCCGGTAGAAGTCGCCGCCGAAGTTCACCGCGTCCTCGGTCCAGATCTTGCGGATCACCTCGAGGAACTCGGCGCTGCGCCGGTACCGCTCGTCGTGTTCGAGCCACGGCTCACCGAGCGCCTTGAACTCGCCGGCGAACCACCCCGACACCACGTTGATCGCGAACCGCCCGCCGGACAGATGGTCGGCCGTGGCACCGAACTTGGCCAGTACCGCCGGATGCCACAGCCCGGGGTGGATGGCGGCGATCACCTTGAGCCGCTCGGTGGCGGCGAGCAGCGCGAGGCTGAACGAGGTCGACTCGTGCTGGAACTCGGCACCGTAGGAAGCGGTGTAGCGCACCTGGGTGAGCGCGTAGTCGAAACCGTTGCGCTCCGCGGTCTGGGCGAGCTTCTTGTTGTAGTCGAAGTCCCAGCTGGTGCGCTGCTCGATATCGCTGGTCACCAGTCCGCCACTGACGTTGGGTACCCAGTAGGCGAACGAGACCTGGTCGGCGATTCTCTCCGTGGTCACGGGCAGTTCCTCCTCGTCGTCGGCTGTTCCAGTGCAACACCGGCAGCCGACCCCGACGAGGGTTTGAATCGGCGCGATCGATACGGGCGCGGGTCAGCTGCCCACGCGCACGCAGTCCGCCGCGATCTTCGACTGCGCCGCACTCACCTTGGCCGCGTCGCCCTCACTGAGCAGCTTGGCCGGATCGTCGGACTTCGCGTTCGACACCATCACCCGCAGCCCGTCCTGCGACATTCCGGAGTCGAGGAACACCTGCGCGGCGCAGTCGGCCAGCGCGGGATTGCTCAAACCCTTGTCCTGCAACGATTTCGACAGCTCGGCCTGAGTAACCGCCGGTGCTTCGTCGCTACTGCCACAGGCCGCCAGCACGGGCAGCGCGAGCAGCGCCGCGGCCATCAGACAGATCCGCATTCGGTGAGTCCTCTCGATCGTCGCGCGCCGACGACGCGCGATGCGGTTCGGATCATGCCGCACCATCGTCCGCGTGGCCACCCACTCGAACTGACTCGCGAGTAAGATAGCGATATGGGAGACCACATCGCCGTCCGCTTCGACAACAACCGCGCCTATGTCGAGCTGAACAGGCCCGGCAAACACAACGGGCTTACTTTGGAAATGCTCCGCGATCTTGTCGACGCGGCCCGAAAGGTGGCCGACCACAAGACAACCCGCGCCGTCATCATCACCGGGAACGGCCCGAGTTTCAGTAGCGGCCTCGATATCGCGGCCGCCACTCGCAATCCGGTGGCTATCGTCAGAGAATTCCTTCCGCGGCCGTTGCGCGGCACCAACACCTTCCAGGAAGCCTGCTGGGCCTGGCGCCGCCTCGACGTCCCGGTGATCGCCGCGGTCCATGGGCGCTGCTTCGGTGGCGGCCTCCAGATCGCACTGGCCGCCGACTTCCGGATCGCCGCCCCCACGACCGAATTCTCGGTGATGGAAGCGGCCCACGGCCTGATTCCCGATATGACAGGCCCCGCCACATTGTCACAGCTCATCGGCATCGACCAGGCCATGCTGCTGGCCATGACGGCCGACCCGATCGACGCCGATTACGCGTTGCGCATCGGCCTGATCACCGATGTCGCCGACGACCCGGTGAAGGCCGCGCAAGCCCTCGCCGACCGCGTCACCGCCCGCGACCGGAACGCCGTGGCCGCCGCCAAGCACCTGTTCGACCGTTCGTGGCACCGCAGTTCGCGCGCCACCTTCGCCGCCGAGCGAATGGCCCAACTGCCATTGCTGCTGCGTAAGGCCATGAGTAGTAGCGACTGACAAGCAATCGACCTGCGAATTCATGTCAGCTACCCACCGGATGTACCGCACATCACTGTTAGCGGCTGTTAGCATCGCTTCGATCGCTGACCAGTCGAAGAGTGGTACGTGACGGCAAACCCGGAACGTTCCCGGATTTCGGCCCGACCCGGAGGCTCGAGCACCTGTGAACAAGACCGGATCCATCCTGCTCTCCGCACTCGCAGGTACTACGGCCTTGCTGATGAGCACAGCACCTCCCGCCGTCGCGAACCCGAACGCCATCAACCCGATTCCCGTTCTCAACGGGACCAACGGCCTGCCCGTCCTGCACGGGCGCACCCAGGCGGTGTTCCAGGTCACGGGCATGGCCAGCCCCAACAACACCCAGAACTACAACGTCCTCGGCACCGACCTCGGCATCATGTGGGACAACGGGCGCGGCGAGATGCTCACCGCCTTCGGCGACACCGCGGGCATCGGCTTCCCCAACCTGCTCGCGGGCAGCACCTGGGCGTGGCGTTCGAACATCCTGGTCCGCAGCCACGACCAGAACCCGGCCGACGGAGTCATGTTCGACAGTGTCGTGCGCGATGTCATCGGCCAGGCGCGCGACCTGATCCCCAGCCCCAAGATCCCCTTCCTCGAGATCAGCCGCATCCCCACCGCGGGCATCTCGGCCAACGGCGTGCAGTACATGTCGCTGATGTCGGTGAAGACCTGGGACGCCCCCGGTGAGTGGACCACGAGCTTCTCCGGCCTGGCCGCGTCGGCCGACAACGGGGAGACCTGGGCCGATCTCGGCCACACCCGCCGTCCCGACGAGGGCGGCAACGCCAACTTCCAGATGAACAGCTTCGTGAAGGACGGCGGCTTCGTCTACGAATACGGCACCCGCGCCGGCCGCAACAACGAGGCCTTCATCGCCCGCGTTCCCGAAGCCCAGATCGAAAACCTCGCCGCCTACGAGTACTGGGACGGCCACGAGTGGAAGCTCAACGACGTGAACGCGGCAGCCCCCATCATGGGCGGCGTCGGCGAACTCTCGGTGATGTACAACGAGTACCTCGGCCAGTTCATCTCCCTCACCACCGACCCGTTCAACTCCATCGTGATGCGCCGCGCGGCTTCTCCCGCGGGCCCGTGGAGCGCTCCCGAAGTCCTGATCGACGCCCGTGAACTCCCCACCGCGTACGCCCCGTCGATCTTCCCGTACCAAACCGGCCGCGACCTGTACTTCATGACCACCATCCACACCCAGTACAACGTCGTATTGATGCGCACCACCCTCTGACGGCGTTCGCCGGTCCTACACTCGACTCATGGACGCGGCGGATTGGGATGCGCGGTACGCGCGGAGTGAATTGGTCTGGGGCGCACCGCCGAACAGCACTGTTGTCGAACACGTCTACGGGCTGGACCGCCGGATCTCCCTGCTTCCCGACGAGTCGGGGGTGGTGCCGCCGCTTCCCCGTGCCCTCGATCTGGCCTGCGGCGAGGGTCGTCACGCCCTCTGGCTGGCCACCCATGGGTGGCAGGTGACAGCTGTCGACTTCTCCCAGGTGGGGATCGACAAGGGCCGGACAGTCGCGGCTCGCCTGTCGCGATCGGTCCGCTCCCGGGTGCACTGGCAGACGGCCGATATCACCGACCTCGAGGCCGCCGACATCACCGGCCCGTTCGAGCTGATCCTCATGGTGTTCGTCCACCTCCCCGCCGACGAGCGCCGCACTCTGCTGCACCAGCTGTCCGCCATGCTCGCCCCCGGCGGCATGCTCCTGGTCCTCGGTCACGCCGCTCGCAACATCGCCGACGGCTACGGCGGCCCGCAGGAACCGGAGATCCTGTTCTCGCCCGAAGACCTCCGCGACGACCTGGCCCGCGACGACGTCACCATCACTGTCGCCCACGAGGTCTTCCGTCCCACCGAAGGTCCTGACGCCATAGATTCCCTGCTCATCGCGGAACGCCCGGTCCCAGAGCCCACCGTCTGATCACTGCGCCCAGCGGGCGAACCAGGGGGCAACGGTCGCCGCGATGACGTCGAATCCGGTGCGGAACGAGTGCGCCTGCTTGGGGATCACGCGCACTTCGGCGGCGTCGGCGGCGTCGGGCACCCCGAACGGGTCGCTACCCCCGTTGATGACCACCACCGCGATGTCCCCAGGCGCCAGCAGTTCATCGCGCCTGCTCTTCTCGGGCTTGCCCGGCGGATGGAGCGGGAACGACAGCGCGATCACACCCCGTGCGCCGACCTCCACGGCCGTCCGGCATGCCACCCGGGCCCCGTTGCTGCGACCCCCCTGAACAATCGGTACTCCGGGGAACCGGGCCTTCAAAGCCGCGACGACCTCGAGCCAGGCCTCGTCCTGTTTCTCCGCGTTCCCCGGTGCCCGCCGCCCGGCAACCCGATAGGGCTGCACCACCCGAGCTACCGCCCCGCCCGCTTCGACGGCCGAGTCACGCACGGCCAGAATGTCTTTCGCATCGACACCGCCACCGGCTCCGTGCGTGATCACCAGCAGGAACGCCGGATCACCCACCTCGTCGAGCTCGATCTCGGCCGGTCCCACAGTCGTCTCGATGCGCACATCTCACGGTAGCCCCGGGGTCGCGGCGAGCAACGTTTCCGCAGCCGCGCGTGTTTTTCACATCACATTGCTGCCCACCCCTTTGCCGAGACGATTACCCACCGGTAATATGGTGAATAAGTTACCCGCGAGTAGCATGCGGAAAACCGGCGACGGGCGGGAACGGCACACCACCGACCGCACCAGAACTCAATGGAGAGTGAGTACTCACATGGGCCACTACAAGGCAAACGTTCGCGACCTCGAGTTCAACCTCTTCGAGGTCCTCGGCATCGACAAGGTGCTCGACGCAGGCGCCTTCGGCGACCTGGACACCGACACCGTCAAGGAAATGCTCTCCGAGGTCCGCCGCCTGGCCGAGGGCCCGCTGGCCGAGTCCTTCGCCGACGCCGACCGCAACCCGCCCGTGTTCGACCCGAACACCCACACCGTCGCCATCCCCGAGTCCTTCAAGAAGTCCTACAAGGCGCTCGAAGACGGCGAGTGGGCCAAGGTCCCGCTGAACGAGGAGCTCGGTGGCCTCGGCGCCCCGTCCGCCGTCGCGTGGGCCCTGTCGGAGATGGTGCTCGGCGCCAACCCGCCCATCCAGATGTACGCCGCGGGCGCGGGCTTCGCGCAGGTGTTCTTCAACAACGGCACCGAAGAGCAGAAGAAGTGGGCGGCCAAGATCGCCGACCGCAACTGGGGCGCCACCATGGTGCTGACCGAGCCCGACGCCGGTTCCGACGTCGGCGCCGGCCGCGCCAAGGCGATCAAGCAGGAAGACGGCACCTGGCACATCGAGGGTGTCAAGCGCTTCATCACCTCGGGTGATTCCGACGACATGTTCGAGAACATCATGCACCTGGTGCTGGCTCGCCCCGAGGGCGCCGGACCGGGCACCAAGGGCCTGTCGCTGTTCTACGTGCCCAAGACCCACTTCGACTTCGAGACCGAGACCTACGGCGACCGCAACGGCGTCTTCGTCACCAACGTCGAGCACAAGATGGGCATCAAGGCCTCGGCCACCTGTGAGGTCACCTTCGGCGGCCACGGCGTGCCCGCCAAGGGCTGGCTGGTCGGCGAGGTGCACAACGGCATCGCGCAGATGTTCGACGTCATCGAGAACGCTCGCATGATGGTGGGCACCAAGGCCATCGCGACCCTGTCGACCGGTTACCTGAACGCGCTGGAGTACGCCAAGACCCGCGTCCAGGGTGCCGACCTGACCCAGATGACCGACAAGGCCGCGCCCCGCGTGACCATCACCCACCACCCGGACGTGCGTCGTTCGCTGGCCACCCAGAAGGCATACGCCGAGGGCCTGCGCGCGATCTACCTCTACACCGCCGCGCACCAGAACCCGGAAATCGCCGAGGTCGTCTCGGGTGCCGACAAGGACGTCGCGTTCCGCGTGAACGACCTGCTGCTCCCGATCGTGAAGGGCGTCGGCTCCGAGCGCGCCTACCAGTACCTGACCGATTCGCTGCAGACCTTCGGTGGCTCGGGCTTCCTGCAGGACTACCCGATCGAGCAGTACATCCGCGACGCGAAGATCGACTCCCTCTACGAGGGCACCACCGCCATCCAGGCGCAGGACTTCTTCTTCCGCAAGATCGCGCGTGACCGCGGTGTGGCCCTGGCCCACGTGGCGGGCCAGATCCAGAAGTTCCTGGAGTCCGACTCGGCCAACGAGCGTCTCAAGGGCGAGCGCAAGCTGCTCGCCACCGCGCTCGAGGACGTGCAGACCATGGCCGCCACCCTGACCGGCCACCTGATGGGCGCGCAGGAGCAGCCGACCGAGCTGTACAAGGTCGGCCTGGGTTCGGTGCGGTTCCTGATGTCGGTCGGCGACCTGTTCATCGGCTGGATGCTGCTGAACCAGGCCGAGATCGCGCTGGCCGCCCTCGACAACGGCGCCACCGGCTCCGACGTCGCCTTCTACACCGGCAAGGTCGCCTCGGCGCAGTTCTTCGCCCGCAACGTCCTGCCCGAGCTGACCGCCACCCGCGCGATCCTCGCCAACCTGGACAACGACATCATGGAACTGGACGAGGCCGCCTTCTGAGGTTTCTCACCTGATCCACGCAAAAACGGGCCGGAGCATTCAGCTCCGGCCCGTTTTGTCTCCCTCACGGGACGGTGTGTCGCGCGATTCTAAGCGGAGCCGCTACCGAGTGCCGCGAGCGTCGTGAGGAAGTACATCAGGCCATCCATGAAAAATCTCCTTCGAAGTGGGTCGGCCATTCCTATCACGGGCTGGTTACGTACAACCTTGACGAGATGAACGCCGAGCGAACATGCCCGCTCAGTCTGCTTTCGACGCGGTGAGCACCCGGACCCAGCGGGCGGACGCGCTCGGCGGTCGTGCCGCCGAACAGCTTCTTCGGACGCCGGTTCACCGCCGTCCGGCGACCCACCCGGCGTACCCTGGGATCTACCGTCGGTCGGGGTGAGGCTCGGGGGTTGGGATGGCTGAAAGCACGGCGCTCAGTGTGTATTTGCGCGAACGACGGCTGGCCGCGGGACTCGCGCGGACCGAGCTCGCCCACCGCACACAGCTCGCACCACTCCTGATCAGCCAGATCGAATCCGGGACCCTCGTCCCGAATCCCGCCATGCTGCAACGACTTTTCGACGGCCTGGACGTGCCACTCTGGTATCGCAAGCCCATCCTGGTTCTCGGATTACCTGCCGTCGAATCCGGCGCAGCCCCTACCGCTCCGTCGGCCGAAGACCTCGCCGACCTCGCCAGCCTCACCCACCCCGCCTGCCTCACGCGCTTCCCCACCATGGACATGCTCGCCGCGAACTCCGACTATCAGCGCCTCTTCCCCGGTCTCGGCGCCGGCGTGAACGTGCTCGAGTGGATGTTCCTCAACCCCGTGGCGAAGAAGGTCTACCTCGACTGGACCACCGAAGCCCAGCTCCTGGTCCACGCCTTCCGCATGCTCGCCCCCCTCGCCCCCACCCAGCGCGTCACCGCCATCACCGAATCGTGCGGTCAGTCCCCCGACTGGGATCCGATCTGGACCAGCGAGGTTCGCCCACAGGACATCGCGCGGCGCCACCTGCGCCTGCGCGAACGCAGCACCGGGTTGGAGCGCCGCATGATGCTGCGCATCTACGACCCCGCGTTCCCGAGCCGCCCCTGGTGGCTGTACCGCCTGATCCCGGTGCGGTGAAACAGAGCGAGGCCCCCATCGCCGCAGCGACAGGGGCCCGCGAATCCTCGGGAGTTACTCGGCAGCCTCGCCCGACCCGGACGTCAGCTGCTCCAGCAGCGCGGCGAGACCGTCGGCGGACCCGGTCTCGGCCTCTTCCTCGACAACGTCTTCGGCTTCCTCGCCCGACCCCGAGGTCAGCGAGGCCAGGATCGCGGCCAGCTGCTCCGACGACCCGGTGCTGGGTGCGGGCTCTTCCGCCGACGCCGTACCCGCACCGAGTACGGCGATGCTCGCCGCCGCAGCCATAGCCACACCGAAGACACGAATCTTGCTCATTGTGAACCCCTCGTTGTTCAGATTTGCCGCGGATTTCCGCCGCACAAGATGTCTAACAGCGAAGGAACCCCCGCCAGAAGACCGATGAAAGGGGGGCAAGACAAATCCTCAGGAGGCCAACAGGCCCGCCACCAGCTGAATCAAGTTCGTCAACCCCCACAACACCGGCGTAGCCGAGCCCGTCGACCATTCCTCCGCGATACCCGTTCCCATACTCGAAACCCCTTGTTACTCATATCCTCACCGGCAAACGTCCCGACAGAGATCATAGTGAGTCACCCGATACGAAATCGGCGGCGGTACTCGTTGGGGGTCGTATCGAGCTGGCGACGGAAAGCGCGAGCGAGCGTGTCGATGGTGTTGAAACCGCAAGCGGCAGCGATCCGTTGGAGCGTTTCGTCGCTCGTCTCGAGCCGGTGGCGCGCCACTTCCACCCGCGCCGACTCGATATAGGCCGCGGGCGTCATCCCGAGTTCGGTGCGAAAGATGCGCGTGAGCTGACGTTCACTGACATGGACCTGCTCGGCGAGGTCGGTCACCGTGAGCGGTTTCGCGATATTGCGCGCGATGTAGTGCCGCAGATCCTCGATCCGGCGCGTGGTCGACACCGGCTCGAGCGACACACTGAACTGACTCTGCCCACTCGGCCGTTTCAGATACATCACCAGCTGGCGAGCAACCCGCAACGCCAATTCGTCCCCGAAATCGTCGGCCACCAAGGCCAGCGTGAGATCCAGGCACGCGGTGAGTCCCGCTCCGGTCCAGACATTTTCGTCGCGAATGTAGATCGGGTCCGCGTCGACGACGACCTCCGGATGCTCGGCGGCCAATTGCTGCGCGGTCGACCAATGTGTGGTCGCTCGCTTCCCGTCGAGCAGCCCCGCAGCCGCCAGAATATGCGCACCGACGCACACCGAAGCCACCCGCCGAGCACCCTCGGCCAACCGCGACATGGCCGCGACCACCCCCGGATCGACCACCGCGCTGACCCGCCGATGACTGTCCGTCTCCACCGCCCCCGGCACCACCACCGTGTCCACCCGCCCCAGCTCGGCGAACGTCACATCCGGCAGAATCCGCACTCCCGCCGAGGTGGTCACCGCCTCCAGCGACTCGGCGGCCAGCACCACCCGATACCCCGTCGGTTCGTCCATCTCCCGCTGCAACAGCGAGAACACCTCCGGCGGCCCCGTGACATCCAGCAGATCCACCTGATCGAACAACACGATCACCACGAGCCGCTCAGTCACCCACTACCTCCATGTCCGAATCTGCAGATTACATGGCATTGCCGACATCACACGGCTTCCATACCGTGGATCCCATGACCTCCACGACCCTGCGCGAACTCAACGGCTTCGACGAAACCCCCGCCTCCTTGACCAACTCCACCCTGATCTTGGTCGACTACCAGAACACCTACACCCAGGGCGTCATGGAACTGACCGGCTGGGAACCCGCCCTCGACGCGGCGACCGAACTCCTCACCGCGGCCAGGGCAGCGGGCACCCCCGTCATCCACGTCATCAACGACGGCGGCAAAGACGCCCCCTACGACATCACCACCGACATCGGCCGAATCCATCCCCAACTGTCCCCAACCTCGAACGAACCCACCGTCGTCAAATCCGTCCCCAACGCCTTCGTGAACACCGACCTCGCCGATTTGGTCGACGCCGCAGGCAACACCAACCTCATCATCGCCGGCTTCATGACCCACATGTGCGTCACCTTCACCACCGAAGGCGCCTTCCTCCGAGGCAACACCCCCACCGTGGTCGCCAACGCCTGCGCCACCCGTCCCCTGGGCGACATCCCCGAAGCTCAACTCCACACCAGCGCCCTGGCCACCATCACCGACCTCTACGGCATCGTCGTCCCCACCCCCACCCACCTCAGCTCTTGATCCCGCTCGACTCCAAGTGCGGAAACGACGAAACGGCCCGCACCCCGGTCATGGGGTGCGGGCCGAGCACTGATTCCAGTGCACACCAGTTCCGTCGCGAAACTGTCGATTCTGATCTGTCAGACGCGGTTGGGCGGGTAGCCGGTACCGGACTGGAACAGGTCACGATAGATCCAGAAGAACTCGGAGTCCTCCGCGAAAAACGCGGTGGCACCGGACATCCCGGATT